>NZ_DAIQAX010000004.1:0-58505 GCF_036781485.1 Thermocrinis sp. | reverse complement strand
TTGGGGTGTTTCACCTACGTATATGCGCCAATTTGCAGCAGCTGGAAAGCTACCACCGCTGGGTGTAATTGCTGGGACAGTCAAGGAAGCAGGATTTAAATAATACAAAAAACTCTTACCATCAGGTGCAGGCTCTCTAAGAACTACATCGTTATCGTATACCAACTTACCAGAAGCATCAAACCTTACACCAACCCAATTACCAGAGAATTCATAACCAGGGGTGTTAGGATCAATGTCTGAGCGGAGGTAAATTTCCCACCTATTTGTTGCTGATTTTCTAAAAAATAAGTCCGCCTGATAGGGAGTGCCCAAACTGTCATATATTGTTATTGTGTATTTGTAATTGTAGGAAGTTGGGTTGTTTGGGTCAAAGGCTACTGCTGGCACGGCAGCGTCGGCGTTTAAATTGGAAGGTTGTAAAAAGGTGATTGTTCCTGTGGATTTTGGAGGAAGTTGTTGTATAACGTGTATGTCCTCAAGCCCAGTGCCTATGGCTTTCCCCTTCTCGTCCACTCTAAAACCCTGAAGTTTTAAGCCCCCAGAATTTACCATATAACCATCCCTGCTAATTCTGAATTGCCCATCCCTGGTGTAATAGAAAGCGTTGCTTATCGGATCCTTAATTATAAAAAGACCTCTGCCCTGTATGGCAAGGTCTGTATTTACACCCGTCTGTTTAAAGTTGCCTGTGGCCCAGAGCTTCTGCGTGCTATTCACCAGAATACCTGCCCCATACGTGGTAGATTTCATAGTGTTCGTCACAGTATTTAGGCCTATATTAACTGAAGATATCACATCTTGAAAGATGGGCCTGTTTCCCTTGAATCCTATAGTATTTATGTTAGCTAAGTTATCAGAGGTTATGTCCATCCAGGTTCTGTATGCGTTAAGCCCTGTAACTGCGTTAAAAAAGCTTCTCATCATGGCTAAACACCCCCTATGTATATTATTTTTGACGGACTTAGAAAGCTACCATCGGTAAGTTCAAAAAGAAGCTCTCCGTTTATAACTGCTGCGGCTTTTATACCACCTTTCATGCCAACCTGCACGTAGGGATATTCCATTCCGTCTTTGTATACCTTAACTTTAAACTGCCCTCCTGGAAGGCCATCCAAACTGAGTTCATTCAGACCCTTTTTAAGGTCCATCCTTAACTCTTTCACTACCGTGTCCCCATCCAAGAGCTTAATTACTGCACCATTTATGTTTTCTGAAGATAAAAGGCTGTATTGTCCTTCCTTTAGTGTGTTAACTTCCTCAACCGAAAAAACGACATCCTTACCCACTAGGGAAAGACTGGAAATTAGGGTAGATTGGTTAAAGAGGGCTTTTATGCCTTCGGTGAAGGATCTTATGTCGTTAAAAAACCTAACTTGGTTTAACTTGACCATATCGTCTAACATCTTTGAAAGATCCTGCGCTTGGAATGGATCCTGATATCTTAGCGTCTCCAGATATACTTTTAGAAAATCTTCAGAGCTCATACTATCTACACCAGGAGTGTAGTTGGGTGGCAATACCTTTGGCGCGGATGGTTTCAAGCTTACTTCCATCTTTACCCCTCCTTTCTTTTTTTGTTTAGCTCTTCTTGGAGTATTTGGGCAAAGCTCTTTTCAGCAGGTTTTACCTCCTTAATGCTTCCCTTTAGGTCGTATATTCTTTCCTCCTTTTCCAAGATGATCTGATTGTCTTTGACTTGCACCTTTACTATGTCTCCCTCCTTCAAGTTTAGTTTTTTTCTTACGTCACTCGGCAAAGCTATCAGTCCCCTTGCCATTACCTTTGCGATTTCTTCCATAAGTTTGAATATATAAAAGTTGTTTGACAATGCCAAGTAGTTTGACAAAAAGTTTATATCAAACTTCTGGAGAACATCTATTAACGTTGCCAAAGCATTGGGGACAAAGGTCAAAGAATACCAAAAGGCCAAGACCTCCAAGCATCATGTTTACCTGGGTTATGACCAAATTCTCCTGCCTCTCTGGTAGTATCTGATACTTTTCAAGCCTTAGACCGCAAGCGGTCATGCCCTCTTCTTGACCAAGCTTATGAAACTGAAAAACAAGCCTTCTCGTCCTTCTGCACTTCATCCACTTTGGATTTAGGTCAAGTATTACAAAATTTATCTGAACGTTTTTGTCTATCAACTGAGCTTTTTCTAACAGCTTTTCATACTTCTCCTTTTCTGTCATAGCTTAAAACCTCTTCCAATAGAGCTTTTGCCATATCTTCTTCGCTCACTCTCTTTATAGGTTTTCCGTCTTTAAATAGCCAAGCAAAGCCTTTCCCGCAGGCAAGGCCAAGGTCTGCCTCTCTTGCCTCTCCTATGGCATTGACCACACACCCCATTATGGCAACCTTCAAAGGCTTTTGCACACCCTTTAATTTCTCCTCCACTTCCTTAACTACCTCAGGCAAATCTACCTCTATTCTGCCGCAGGTGGGACAGGCTATAATTTCTATACCCCTTCTTCTTAGACCCAAGGATTGAAGTATGGCGTAAGCTGTTTCCACCTCCACTTCTGGATCGTCCGTCAAAGAAACCCTTATCGTATCTCCTATACCCTTGTAGAGCAGTATGCCTATACCCACAGAAGATTTTACTATTCCCTTCAAGCCCATACCCGCCTCTGTTATTCCTATGTGCAGTGGTATATCTGTTTTCTCTGCAAAGAGCTCATTGGCTTTTACGTTTTCCAGAACATCCGAACCTTTTATAGAAACCTTGAAATTATAAAGCCCCCACTTTTCAAACTTTTCAGACCACCTGATGGCACTCTCAAAAAGTGCCTCTGCCTTTGGGTAGCCGTACTTTTCCAAAAGGTCCTTTTCAAGGGATCCTGAATTTACCCCCAACCGAACTGCTACTCCTTTTCTTTTGGCTTCTTGCACTATTTCTTTTACTACCTCCTCTTTGCCGATGTTTCCCGGATTTATGCGTATTCCATGGACGCCAGCTTCCATGGACTTAAAGGCATAGGAAGGTGCAAAGTGAATGTCTGCTATAACTGGAATAGGGGAGTTTTTAACTATGTCAGGCAGAGCTTCTACGTCTTCTTGGTGAGGAACTGCCACCCTTATCAGCTCGCATCCAGCCTTAGCTAACCTTTTTATTTGAGACAGGGTAGCTTCTACGTCGTGAGTCTTTGTAGAAGTCATAGACTGCACTACTACAGGTGCAGATCCGCCTACCTTTACCCAACCTACGCTGATCTGTCTTGTCTTCCTTCGGTGAATCATACTTCTTAAAGTTAAACCTTATCGTCCAGAACTTCAATGCAAGGAAGGGTTTTACCTTCTAAAAGTTCAAGAAAGGCTCCACCGCCCGTAGAAACAAAGTCTATGGCGTTATACACGCCTGCCTTGTGTATGGCATGGTCCGTGTCTCCCCCACCTGCTATGGTTAGGGCAGGGGACTGCGCCAGCATCTTTGCAGTTTCGTATGTGCCGTCCTTGAACCTGTCCAGCTCAAAAACTCCCATAGGACCGTTCCAAACTATAGTCTGAGCGTCAGAAATTACTTCTTTCAAGAGGTTTATAGATACAGGTCCTATATCTAAACCCATCCACCCTTCCGGTATTTCCTGCCAAGGGACTACCTTTGTGTGGGTCTGGTCTGAGATCTCTGTGCCTACAACAAAATCAACTGGTAGGTAAAACTTAACTCCCAGCTTCTTTGCTACATCTATTATGTCCTTTGCAGTTTCCAAAAGCTCCTGTTCCACTAAGGAATTACCTACAGAATAGCCCATAGCTTTTATAAAGGTAAAAGCCATAGCCCCACCTATAAAGAGTTTATCTACCCTTCTTAGCAAGTTCTTCAGTATACCAAGCTTAGAAGATACCTTCGCACCACCTATGATGGCAACTACTGGTCTTTGGGGATTGACCATAGCTTTTTCAAAGTATGTTATTTCCTTTTCCAAAAGAAAGCCCATCACAGCCGGTTTGAGAAACTTAGGAACCAAATAGACCGATGAGTGCTTTCTGTGGCATGTGCCGAAGGCGTCGTTTACGTAAACTTCTGCGTAGCTTGCAAGCTCTTTTGCAAACTCTTCGTCTTTATTTTCCTCTCCAGGATTAAAGCGTAGGTTCTCAAGAAGCAGTATTTCCCCTTCCTTTAATTCCTGAACCATCTTTTTAACCTCTTCTCCCACGCAGGCAGGAGCCAACTTAACCTCTCTGTTTAGATATCTGGAGAGTCTTTTTGCCACAGGACTTAGACTGAACTTAGGATCCCTTTTACCCTTTGGTCTTCCAAGATGGGACATAAGAATTACCTTAGCCTTTGCATCCAGCAAGTATTCAATGGTTGGCATGGATGACCTTATGCGCGTATCATCCTCTATGTTCCCAAATTCATCTATGGGCACGTTAAAATCTACCCTGACCAAAACCCTCTTGCCAGAAACTTCCACATCCCTCAAAGTCTTTTTTCCGAAGGGCATTTTTAACCCCCTAAAAATCTATATCAATATCTTCGTCGTCAAGCTCTATGTCCTGTCCAGCAGAGTAGAAACCTCTGACCTGCAAAGCAAGGGCTTTTAAAACTTCTAAGTAGTATAGGATTTCTTCATAAACCGCAAGTATGGATTTATACTTGGAAATCTCATCGTAACTCATCTTCTTGCTTTTTAAAAGTTTCTTTGCTGCAACTTTTGCCATATAAACTCTGGAGAACTTCTCCTGCCACTCTTTCCAAAAGTCTTTTGAGTTGATGGGAGTTTTCACAATGTAATACTCTAAGCTAGAAAGCTCTTCAAGAAGTTGAACGTCTATGGAACTTTTCATAATCAAACCTCCTGCCAAATATTTTAACAGTGTCTAGCGTATAATATTATTATGGTGTTTGCAGGTATTTTGTTGATAGTTAGCTTGAGTTTCGCATCCCTGGACCAGTGTAACCCAAGGCTCAGCGTGGAAGATGCAAGCAGGCAGGCATCCCAATTTGTTGGGAAAGTCTACAGTATAAATCTTTCAAGGAACAAAAAAGGGGAGTGCTACTATAGGGTTAGGGGTTCAGAAGGAACCGCTCTGGTAGATGTAAACAGCGGAAAGCTAATTAGGTTTTACAGAAAGACGGAGTAAAGCTTAAGAGCTCTCCAGATGTTTTTCCGCCACTCTGAAGACCAAAAGTGTCCAAGGTAGCATAGCATCCCAAAACATGGTGAATACGCTGCCTATCAGCATGGTAGATAAAAAAGAAAGGGAAGGAATAAGAAGGAAATCTTCTTCTTTTCTCAATTTTAACTTCAGGATGTAAGAGTAATAAGCCCACCAAAGCCATAGGATGCCCAAAAGTCCCAAAATACCTTTTTCTATGAATTCGGAAAGCAAAAAGACAGACTCGTAAGTTCCACCTACTGGAGACTTGGGCTCAAGGTAGTATCCTGAGTTTAGACCGCGTCCAATAAGCAGCGGAAGGTAGTTTCCTTCCTTAAGGTCTTTCTTTATCACCTCCAAGCCTGCCTTGAAGATGGTCCATCTTATGCTTGAAATCACGTCTAAGGTTTCTTCGTTCAAGGCTTCTTGCCCAAGCAATACCTCAGTCATCGTAGAAAAACGCTGGTCTTTCTGAACAAGAACGCTAAAAGTTATCACCATGCTAAAACCCATGAAAGTCAAAGTAGCAATCACAAACTTCTTAGAAACTATCTTTCTCACTAAGTAGATGATCAAAAGTAGAGTAAAGACCAATCCCATTACGGCAGATCTTCTCATGCTGGCAAACACAAACTCCATAAAAATCAGGAAAAGAACGAAATAAATCTTTCTTTTGGTAAATAGAAACATGGACAAGGCGCTTATGGAGAAAAAAGAATAAAGAAACCCTACTTCAAACACTCCACCCCACAAAGGTGCAAGTATTCCATCTTTGTGGAAGTTGTAAAGCACCACAGGTATTAACAAAACACCCGTAAAAATCAAAAGCTGGTTGAACTTTTTAAAAAACTCATAACTTAGCTTTTCTTTACCACCTAAGGGATATATCAGAAGAAAGAGCGACCTCTCTATGGCCTTTCCTGTTTGGGAAGGTGTGTAAAGAAAGGTTGAAAGGATGGTGGGAATGGCGTGAAGCAAGAGAGGGCTCAGGAGTCTTCCGTAGGGCTTTAGCCCTCCTCTGGCTATTAAGTAGAAAGTGTAAGCCATAAGAACAATCACAAACCCTTCAAACACCGAGATGGAAAGGAGCATAAAAATGGTGGTAAGATAGAGTATCCTTTTCATGATTTAGCTTATCTGCTCTATAGGTTTTCCTTTTGTCTCTTTGCCCTTTATTGAGTAGATTAAAAAGCTTGTAAAACCAACTAGCCAAAAGCTGGCAATAGTAAAAATGCCCAACCTATAGTCTTGGTTTGCTATGGAGACCACTGCCGCCGGAGCAAAGGCACCAGACAATCGGCCAATTACAGAAAGCACGCCTATGGCGTATGCTCTTATGTAGGAAGGATATATCTCGGTAGCTATCACATAAGCCACGGACGCAAAGGAAAATGCAATCAAGGAATACACAAAGTACAATACTCTTGGATCTACGCCTTTTAACAGAAAGAGAAAAACAGCAAGCATGGACAAAAAGCTTATACCTATGCCCAAGGGTTTCCTTCCCAGATTATCGTTTAAAAAGGCTACTGTTAAACCACCTATCAAGCCACCCACGCTTCCAAAAAACAGCACGCTGGACACTTCCAGAGAAGAAAGGTTATAAACCTTTGAAAGAACCAGTGGCAAGAAAGTTATCATGCCGTAGTAAGTAGTCAAAATAGTAAAGCTCATGGATGCGCTAAATATGAACTGCCATCTGTACCTTGTAAGGATTATCTTTGTAGCATCAAAGATGCTGCCTTCAAATACTGGTATATCACAGCTTTCTGCCTTTGGAGAAAAGCCAGCTTCTTTTTCTACCCTTTTGACTATCTCCTCCGCTTCCTTTATTCTGTTTTTGGCTATTAGCCACCTTGGGGATTCTGGCACGTAAAGCCTTATAAAGACTATCAACAAGGCAAGAATTCCTCCTAAAAAGTATGCTACCCTCCAGGCAAAGGATTCGTCAAAGGTTTTAAGAAGATAGAGACCAGACAGGGAAGCCATTATGCTACCCAAGTTCCAGAGAGCAGTTATGGTTCCATCTACCTTTCCTCTGTGGCGTGCAGGCACAAACTCATCTATGGCTGACTGAATAGCTGCAAACTCTCCACCTAAGCCTGCACCAGCGAGTATTCTGCATAACATCGCAAACTCAAAGCTATCTGCAAAGCCTGTCAAAAAAGTTCCACCAGAGTATAGAAGAAGAGTTATGATAAAAAGGCTCTTTCTGCCGAACTTGTCCGCAAGGTATCCAAACAGCAAAGAACCTATTATGGCACCTATGAGAAAGCCACTTACTAAAAGGGATGCCTGTTGAGTAGAAAGCTCCAGCTGTTTTGCCATAGGCTTGAGAACCGCGCTCACTATGACCACCTCAAAGGCATCCAAAACCCAAGTAATGCCCAAAGCAACTACGAATCTTGTATGAAAACCCGTCCAGGGCAACGCATCCAACCTACAGGTTAGATCAGTTTTTATAAACCTCATAGAACTCCTCCACAAGAGACTTAAACCTCTCTCCCCTCTCCTTGTAATCTCTGAACATGTCAAAGGAAGCGCAAGCAGGAGAGAAGAGTATCACGTCTCCCCTTTGGGCAATGCGTAAAGCTTTCTCCACTGCCTCTTCCAAACTGCTAAGAAGGTAAACATCCGTGGCTTTGTTCCAAGCTTTGGCAATCTTTTCTTTTGCTTCTCCTATCAATAGACAGGCTTTTACCTTCTTTCTAACCAAAGAAGACAGACTTTCAAAGTCCAAGCCTTTGTCCTTGCCACCCGCTATGAGTATAACCTTATGGTCTGGCATGCTCTCAAGGGCGGACCTAAGTGCGTTGGGCGTGGTGGATTTAGAATCGTTGTATATTCTAATGCCGTTGAACTCTCCCATATACTCCAGCCTGTAGGGAAGTCCTCTAAAAGTGTAAGCCACATCCTTTATGACCTCTTCTGGAACACCGAGCATTTGAGCTATGACCGCAGCGGTTAGCATGTTAAAAGCGTTGTGCACGCCAACTATGTTTAACCTATCCAAGCTAAAAACCTCCCTTCCAAAAATGTAAGCTTTTCCGTCCTTTATGTGAGCTTCCTTTTCACCTATTAAAATCTTTCGTGCTTTGGTAGGTGTGTTTTTCGTCTCTTCTTGAAAGGCATTCACAGCTAAAAAGTCCTCTTCCCTCTGCCTTGAAAATATGTTGTATTTACTTTGAAGATAGTCCTCTAAATTGGGATGCCAGTCCAAGTGGTCCGTAGAAAAGTTTAAAAAGGCACCCCCTATGGGGCGAAAGCTTTTTAAGGTCTTCCCTTGAAAGGAAGAAACTTCTAAAACCGCCAAACACTCTGGATTTTTTAAAACTACCTCCGAAAAGGGAACTCCTATATTGCCACCTTCCTCAACCTCTTTGAAAAACTTACTTAGCATCAGATAGGTTAGCCTTGTGGTTGTAGATTTTCCGTCTGTGCCAGTTATGGCTATAGCCCTTCCTCTAAAAAACCTCCAGGCAAGCTCCAGCTCACCTATAACGTCTAACCCAAGCCTTAAAGCTTCTTTCCAAAGTGGATGGTTAGGAGGTATTCCTGGAGATAAAACCACTGTATCCACCAAAGGCAAGAATTCTCTAAAGTCCGCTTTATCTTTATCGTCTCCTACATAAACCTCGTAGCCTTTGCTTTTTAAGAGCCTTACCACTGCTCGCCCGCTTATTCCCAAGCCCCACACCAAGAACTTAGACATGGTATCATTTTAATATGAGACTCTGGTTTGTACTTTTTGCTTTAATTTCCGTTGTTTTTTCTCAAGACCTATACAGTGAGTTTGTCAAAGAACAGGTAAAACAAATACCCCTAAGCAAGGCTATAGTGTTTGGGAAAGGAAAGGTAGAAATTATCACCTTTATAAACCCGGACTGTGGCCACTGTAGGAAAGAGTGGCAGGACCTAAAAAAGCATCCCGATAAGATAAAGGTTTATATATTTCTCCTTCCTTTTGCTAACCTTCCAGAAAGCAGAGCAAAGTCTGACTATATAGCATGTTCAAAGGACAGAATAAAAGCCTTAGATGAGGTGCTCTCTGGTAGGATGGACGGAAAGTCTTTAGATGTTAAAAAGTGTGGTCTTGTGGATGAGCACATAGAGATAGCAAAGACGTTAAACATAAACGCTACCCCGTACAACATAATCCTAAAGGACTACAAAGTTATAGAAGGGTACAACCCACGAATGCTTGAGATTATAGGTGTGAAGAAGTGACTTTAGTGGTTCTAATTGGACTGTCTGGAAGTGGAAAGTCCTTTGTAGCAAACATTCTGCATAAAGAGTTTGGTTTTGAGTGGATAAGGAGCGACCAGATAAGGAAAGAAATGGCTGGTTTGGAACTTACCAAAAAGGTAAAGGTTGGTTTTTCAGAGGGCATCTATGCGGAAGATTGGACGAGAAAGGTCTATGAGCGTATGCTGGAGATTGCTGAAGAAAAACTCAGGCAAGGCAAAAGTGTAGTTTTGGACGCCACCTTTCTAAAGAAGTGGCAAAGACAGATGGTATTAAAAAAGTTTCCCGATGCGGTGCTCATCTGGATAACAGCCAGCGAAGAGGAGATATTAAAAAGACTTAACTCAAGGGAAGACATATCCGATGCGGACGTTGAAATATACCTAAAACAAAAAGAAATCTTTGAACCCCCGCAAGAAGCCTTCATACTGGATACTACAAAAAACTCCGGTTATATTAGGGAGAGGCTGAAAGAGATTCTGGAGCGATCACACTCTTAAAACAATCTAATGCCTTTTCTAAATTACCTTTTTCTACTCTACAGTCTGGTTCCAAGCCCTTCTCTCCAACTACAAAACTGCCATCTGGAAGTTTCATTGCAAAGGTGATTAACCTCAAAACTAAACCGCAGTCGTTCAAAGGATACATGTTACTCCCAACGTATTTTCCAACTGTTGGTTCTCCTGCAACTATTGCCCCTGCGTATCTTCTAAGCAAACTCGCCAAAAGCTCTGCCGCTGAAGCTGTGTTTTTGTTCACTATAACGAAAATGGGTTTATCAAGCATTTTCTCCTTTTTAAATTCATACACGCTTATACCGTTTGTTGAACTTTCCAAGTAGAACATTACGCCCTCCCCACTTATGAGCATGTCCGCTATAGCCTTTGCCACCGATATAAGCCCTCCACTGTTGTTGCTTAGGTTAATTATCAGGGCATCAACACCTTCCTCTTTAAAATACTGCAGAGCCTCTGCAAAACCCTTTACCGCAGGATTGGTAAAATTAACAAGATGGATGTAGCCTAATTTTTTGTTGCCCAAATGTACTATTCGTTTTTCTTCAATGGGACTTACGACAAAATAGTCCTTGAAGATCTCCATTTCTACAAAAATACCGTCTTTAATAACTACCAGTTTGACGGGTTTGTCCGCAGGCGTGCTTCTTATGACCGTGCTCCATTTACTTCTGTCAGTTTCACCGTTTATTGAATAGATTATGTCTTTTGGTTTTAAGCCAGCCCTTTGAGCGGGCGAGTTGTCAAACACCTTAACTATGGTGCCGTCCTCATCCCACCTGATGCCTATGCCAAGGATTTTTGATCCAGAATACCAGTTTCTGTCGTCTTCTAACTTAGTTATAGTAGTCCATCTATCCCCCTTTGATCTTAGGAAAGCTATAGCATCCGATTCGTCCTTCCATTCTGGGAGTGTGTCTATTTTGTGCTTCCACAGATAGTAGCGCGAGATATAATCCCTAAGCTTAGAAACTATCTCTTCTTTTGTACAATGTTCCTGGGCGTAAGAGACATAGACCAAAAGCAATAGTAACAAGAATGGTAGGCTCATGAGATAGAGAAATTATAAACTTTGTGTATTTTTACCAGTGGTTTAGTTTATGTTAATGTCCCTCGCGTTGCGTTTAATATTTGATTAAGGGTATGGCTACCTACGAAAAAGGAGACGTGATACTAATAATAGAGGAGGGTTGTCTTTACTATACGAACTTATGGATGTGGGAAATCTAAAACACTACATAAACACCTTTGGAGTGCTTTCGGAAGATCAAGCCTTGAAAATAATATTTCAAGTAGGCAAAGGGTTGGAGTTCTTACACAGCAGAGGCTATATACATGGGGATGTAAAGCCGGAAAACATCATGCTTGTTGGAAAGTCACCCTTATGTTAGGAGAAAGATTGATATGAAGTTGCTTAGTTAAGAAGTTTTTAAAATAGATATTGCTATGAAAGTGCTTAGTGGCATGAGGCCTACAGGCAAACTTCACTTAGGTCATTACTTTGGCGTTATCAAAAACTGGCTGGAGCTCCAGGAAAAGCACGAGACCTTTTACATGATAGCAGACTGGCATGCGCTAACTACAGGATACAAAAGCACGGAGCAAATAAAGGAAAACATAGAGCAGGTAATGATAGATTGGATAGCCCTTGGTTTGGACCCAAACAAAAGCACGCTTTTCATCCAATCCCAAGTAAAGGAAGAGTTAGAACTCTTTCTCATCTTTTCTATGATCACGCCAAAAAGCTGGCTTGAGTGGAACCCAACCTACAAAGACATGAAGTTAAACCTTCTGAGGATTTCAGACTTGGAGCTTAGTTTTAAGGGGGGATTGAGAGACTTAGTTAAAGAGTTTCTTGCCAAGGTCCCATACAAGATAGTTGATTTTGAAGCTTTGGAAGAGGTGCTTTTAGACGCTTTATCTGATAGCTTCATAAGGGCTGTCTTTGATGGTTTTTTGGAACCTGAGATACTAAGCAGGTTAAACGTTTCACGGAAGGACTTTTACGATACGGACACATACGGCTTTTTGGGCTATCCAGTTTTGCAGGCTGTGGACATTTTAATATACAAGGCTGAAGCTGTGCCTGTGGGAGAAGACCAACTTCCGCACATAGAGCTAAGTAGGGAAATTGCCAGAAGATTCAATCAACTTTACGGAGAGGTCTTTCCAGAACCAAAGGCATTGCTAACAGAAACTCCAAAGCTTTTGGGAACAGACGGAAGAAAGATGAGTAAGTCATATAACAACGCCATATTTTTTGCGGATGAAAAGGAGGAGGTCAGGCAGAAGGTTATGAAGTTTTTCACAGATCCCCAAAAGCTCAGAAAGGGAGATCCCGGAAGACCTCACTTATGCCCAGTTTTCTTTTACCATCGCCTATTTACCAGCAGTGAGACCACACAGCAGATAGAGGTTGATTGCATGAGCGGAACCTTAGGCTGTGTGGATTGTAAAAAGATCATGTTTGAAGGTTTGGAAAGCTTTTTAGAACCCATAAGGGAAAAAAGACTGGAGGTGGAAAAATCCATTAAAGACATTAAAGAAGTGTTTATAGAAGGTTCCGAAAGAGCTAAGCAGATTGCAAAACAAACCTTAGAGGAAGTTAGGGAAAAGATGAAGCTGTGATAGATACTGTCCTTTTAATTATCTTTGCATCTGCGCTTTACATTCTGGTGGTTTTCCTTTTTCCTTTTAAATGGATAAAGGCTGAGCATGTAAATGACCTGCCTGAGAAAATCCCCAACCTTTTTGTCTATTCTTACCAAGTTCACATTCACACCCAGTTTTCTTACGACTCTTTGGGAAAACCAGAAGACATTTTCTCTGCAATGGAAAGGGAAGGTATAGACTTTGCTCTGATAACAGACCACGATAATGACAGCTTTAAGCATTTTTGCAACAACAAAACCATTGCTGGAGTGGAAAGGAAGATAAATGGCAAAGACGGGATACTGGGAGACCTCTTAGAGATTGGCAAGCTTAAAATCATAGCCCATCCCTTTAAGGAAAAATACAGGTGGAAACTCAACAAAGAAGGTTATTTTTTGGAACTAATAGACCTAAAAGACGCCCTTCTTGAAGACAAAAAGAAGCTGTTTTTCTTCCTGCCTGCGGTAATGCTTCTGTATCCCTTTATCAAAGAAAAATCCCTTGAAATTCTAAAGAAGGTTATAGATGTAAAAAGTTATGCTGTAAGATACATCCAAGAGGGTTGGAACAATCCCATCTTGGGAGGACTGGACCACCACACCAAAATCTACGTAAGGGAGGTAGGCAAAAGAATTCTTTTCCCCTCTTATTCTCAGTCTTTCTATCTTATGAGAAACTTTTTGATAACCAACAGGCCCGTAAATTCAGCAACTGAGCTCCTGGACGCTATGCTATTAGGTTTAAACCTTATCTCCTTCCAGAGAAAGGTGTTTTTGGCTTACAAAGACGGAGCCAATGTCAGGGTTCTCTCTCCTTACGAAAACTTTTTAGCTTTGCATATTACAGAAAGATCAAAGAGATATTACCAAGGCTGTAATTTACGCTTACCGATTGAGGAAGGCAGGAATGTATACGTGGGTTTTCTTTATTCTTTCAAGCTCAAAAACATTTACTTTGGAATAAAACCAGCTTTGCTTTTTGTTTTATCTTCCCCACCTGAGCTTTTCTCTAAGAATGTAGAAAAAGCTTCTTCTGGGATGGGTATATAGGGTGCAGTAATAGGGCGATTTTTTGACAGTGATCTTTTTTTTAGGTTCTACTTCCATTCCCTCCTGTCCGTCAAGGGTCAAGAAGGTAGGAGAGCTAGAGACAAGGCTTATCTCTAAATTGGGTGGGATTAACACGGGTCTGTTAGATAGGGTGTGAGGGCATATGGGAACAAACAAAATGGTTTCTAAAGAAGGATGGACTATGGGTCCTCCTGCAGACAGTGCGTAGGCTGTAGAACCTGTTGGTGTGGAAAGCAAGATACCATCTCCATAAACCCTTACCATAAATTCCCCATCTACAAAAGCTTCCACATCCACCATTCTCGCCAAACTGAGCTTAGAAAGGACCACATCGTTAAGATAGTGTCCTATTAACTTATCTTCCACAAAGGCGGAGATCATCATCCTTTTTTGAGGTCTTAGCTTTCCTTCCAAAATTTCCTGAATAATACTAAAGCATTCGTCCCTATCAACCTCCGTCAAAAAACCGAACTTACCCTCATTGATGCCCAAAACAGGTATGCCTTGGACTGCAGAAAACCTTGCTCCAGCCAAAAAGGTGCCATCCCCTCCTATCACTATGGTTAGCTTGTAGTTCTCTTCTTCTGGAGCTTTCCCTGGCTCGTTGATGAAGATTTTTACTCCAATACCTTTGTCTTCTAAAAACTTCCGAATACTTTCCGCTGTATCTAAGGCATTGGGAGAGTTCTTTACAAACAAAAGCACTTTCATAAAAGATGCTCTACTATTTCACAAAGCACATGTCCGATGGTTATGTGGCATTCTTGTATTCTTGCTGTGTCGTAAGATGGGACTACAAAAGAATAATGGGCAATATCTACTACCTTTCCTCCGTTCCTTCCAGTCAGAGCTACAGTTGTAGCTCCAAGGTCGTGGGCTTTTCTCAGACCCCTTATAACATTTTCTGAATTGCCAGAAGTGGTTATGCCTATGGCTATGTCTCCGGGCATGCAGAGGGCTTCTATCTGTCTTTCAAATATGGTTTCAAAGCCGTAATCATTTCCCACTGCAGTAAGTATAGAAGTATCGGTTGTTAGAGCTATAGCTGGCAATGCTTTTCTTTCTTTCTTAAACCTTCCCACGATCTCCGCCGCTATGTGTTGGGCATCCGCTGCGCTTCCACCGTTTCCAAAAAGTAAGACCTTGTTTCCATCCTTCAGTGCGTTGGCTATTATTTTCCCCACTTCCAAGAGCCTTTCTGCGTAAGTTTCCACAAAGGCAAGCTTTACGTCCGCACTTTCCCTGAAGGAATTTATCACCAAATCAATCATTTTTGCTCTTTCTCAGATCTCCCACCGTGAGTTTTCTCATCTTCTTAAAAAGTTCCAGCAGCATATGTCTGTGATACTCTTCTTGGTGCTCTATAAATTCAAAAAGCCTTTTTATTTCTGGGTCTGCTGAGCTTTTTATGTCCTTCTCATACTCACCCATAGCTTGCTGTTCAAAAGCTATATCTTCTTTCAAACTTTCCTGCATGCTCTTGTATTTTATAGGTGAGAAGTCCGTCTTCATATTGGGCATACCGCCAAGCTCTCCTATCTTTTCTCCTATCTTCCCCATATGCACCATGCTCTCTATGGCCACATCAAGCATAACATCCCTGTGGTTTATGTCCTTTGAGTGGAAGAACTGATAAAGGTATTTTATTATGCTTGCATACTCCTCCTGTAGGAACTTGTTGAGCACCTCTAAGGTTTTTGGATCTACTTTTTGTCTTTCTTCTTGGTAACAAATCATCCCCTCTTTAACCTTGTCTCTTAACTCACTAAACTCAAACCTATGGGTGTTTTCGTCCTTTATGACTCTTTCTAAGAGCCTTTTCACCGAGTCGTCTTTTACAATCTCCAACTGCTTTGTGTATATCTCTATAGCCATCTCTTCCGCAAGCACATCTTTTGAGAGCATGTCTGCCCAGTCTGGACCACCCACCATTATCATGTCCTCTAACCTGTCAAGGACTACCTCTCCTCCAAGCTGAACTACCTTTTGGGCAAACCACTTTAGGTGGCGCATCTCTTGCCTGGCTATCTCTTCTATTTCGGAGGTTATGTTGGCATCGGTTATAAGAAATATGTGATAAAGATACTGCACTATGGCAGAGTGTTCTAAGGCAACATCATAAAGTAGTAAGCTTATAAGCTCTTTTTTGCTCATGATCTCACCTCAAACCAATTTGATAAATTTTACCTAAGTATTCGTAAGCCATTCTGTAAGTATTAAAGTAAGGTCCTATGGTTGCAATGCTGTTTTTCATCATCCTTACCCATTCGTCCTTTCTGCGGTAGAACATAGGCAGTATTATATGGGCTAATTTTCCATAGATGTCCTCTAAGTCTTCTTTATCGTTTGACTCAGAAAGATCATCCCACTTTGGCTTTGGACCAATACCCCAGCCGTTTATACCTTCAATGCCTCCCTCCAACCACCAGCCGTCCCAGGTGCTAAAATTCAGCACTCCGTTCATTCCAGCTTTCATTCCGCTCGTTCCACACGCCTCGTAAGGCCTTCTTGGATTATTCAACCACACGTCACACCCCGCGACCAAAAGTTTTGCCATTTCAATGCTGTAATTTTCCAAAAAGGCAACCTTTATGCTTTTGGTCATCTCTTTGAGCTTCTTAGACTTGTGGATTATGTCTGCTATCATTTCCTTTCCAAAGGTGTCCTTTGGGTGTGCCTTGCCCGCAAAGATAATCTGCATATCTCCGTTGTGCTCTGCTATGTATTTTAGCCTTTCTATATCAGAAAGTATTAGGTTGTTCCTTTTGTAAGCAGTGACCCTTCTTGCTACGCATATTGTAAAAACATCGTCAGAGAAGCTAGAGTCTGTTAGCTTATTTACCAAATTTACCAGATCACTCTTTATCCTCATGTGGGCTTTTAGGAGTAGCTCGGAGGGAATGTAGTATGCTTGTCCAAGAAGGATGGGATTTTCGTCCCAGCCTGGTATGTATTCGTTAAACAGCTCTTGAATTTCCCGATGTATCCACCTTTTGTGATAAACACCGTTGGTCACATAATCCATCTTACAGTAACCTTCTGAAAAAACAGAGCATTCGGGGAAGAGGTTTGAGGACACAAACATGTGTTTGTAAGAAACCGCATTTACTTTTCCGCTGTAGTTTAACGAAAGCTTAGAGAGGTTTATAAAGCCTTCCTCAGCCTCCTTATCCCAATCTATATGATCGTAGGACTTTAGCTCTTGCTTTACCATATCCACCGGAAACTTGTCGTGTCCTGCAGGCACGGGTGTATGTGTAGTAAAGACACACTTCTTACGAACCTCCTCTTTACTTCCAAGTTCTTTTATGAGCTCAACAACCAAAAAGGCAGAATGGCTCTCGTTTATGTGATAAACACTTATGTTGTATCCAAGGGCCTTCAAAAGTCTGTATCCACCTATTCCTAAGAGTATCTCTTGGCGCAGTCTAAGTATGCCATCGTCGTAATACAGTCTGTCGTTTAGTTTTCTTATTTCTGGATGGTTATTTGGTAAACTTGCATCTAAGAAAAAGACCTTAATCTCCTCTCTGCCTATTATTGAGTATTCCCAAGCGGTGAATTCTTGAACTAATTCCCCAAAGCTTATTTGCAATTGCAGATTAGTAGGCTTTAGAATCTTTTTGTAGTCCCATGGCGTGTCAAAGTCTAACTGCATACCGCTTGGAGTTATTTTTTGAGAAACGTATCCTTTTTTGTAAAGAAGGGTTATACCTACCGCAGGTATTCCAATATCTGCGTATGCGTAAAGTGTATCCCCAGCAAGCGTGCCCAGTCCTCCGCTGTAGGTAGGTATCCTATCTTCCAATCCTATTTCCATTGCAAAGTAAGCTATCATAGCAAAGTTATTATAAGATCTTCATACTAATATCCAACCATCTTGCGGAGTGGGTGATTGACCCACTGGATATATAATCCACACCCTCTATAGCGTAGTCTTTTATGTTATCAAGGGTTATATTTCCAGAAACTTCAACCTCAGCCCTTCCCTTTATTAGCTTTATCGCTTCCTCTACCATCTGCGGACTAAAGTTATCAAGCAAAACAATATCCACTTCCCACCTTAAGGCTTCTTCTAATTCCTCCAGACTCTCTACTTCCACCTCTATTTTGTAAGCAGGTCCTACTCTTTCCTTTACCCTTCTTATAGCTTCCCCTATACCTCCTGCTATGCGCTTGTGGTTGTCTTTTATGAGCACCATATCGTACAGGGCAAAGCGATGGTTCGTTCCTCCTCCCATCCTTACCGCATACTTTTCAAAGTATCTAAGTCCCGGTGTAGTTTTTCTTGTGTCCAAAAGTCTTATTTTTGTTCCTTGAAGCCTTTTGACAAACTCCCTCGTCAGAAAAGCAATACCGCTTAGTCTCTGAAGTAGATTTAAAGCAGTCCTTTCTCCTTTCAAAAGTATCTGTGCATCTCCCTCAATTTCCAAAAGCACATCCCCCTTTTTGAACTCCTTTCCTTCCTCCCAAGCTCTTATTACTTTTACGTCTCCAAGCAGTTGAAAAATTCTTATAGAAAAATCAAGTCCTGCGCACACACCCTTTTCTTTGGCTAAAAATACCGCCTTAGCCCTTTCTCCCCTGCATATGGTTTCTGTGGTTATGTCTCCAAATCCTACGTCTTCCTCCAAGAAGTTAAGTAGTATCCTATCAATTTTCCAAAACTCCATCCTTCAACCTCAAAATCCTGTCAAAGTAGTTTTTCATCTCCTGATTGTGGGTAGCTACTATAAAGGTTATACCATTTTGCTTTCTGAGCTCTAAGAAAAGCTCAAAGATCTTTTTACCTTCTTCTAAGTCTAAGTTTCCCGTTGGCTCGTCTGCAAGTATGATCTTGGGTTCTAACATAAGTGCCCTTCCAATGGCAGTTCTTTGCTGTTCCCCTCCCGATAGCTGGTAAGGTTTGTGATTCTTTCTGTGGGACAGCCTTAAAAACTCCAATACTTCCAAAGCTTTCTTTTTTGGTTCCTTTTGGCCTGCCAGCTCCCCCACAATCGTCAAGTTTTCCAAAACGCTGAAGTCTTCCAAAAGGTAGTAAAACTGAAATATAAAGGCAATGTTATTTTTTCTAAATTCAGAGAGCTGATCCTCGTCCATAGCGGTTATTTCTATCCCTTCTACAAAAACCCTTCCAGTGGTGGGTTTTTCTAAACCAGCTATCATGTGAAGCAGTGTGCTTTTGCCGGAGCCAGAAGGTCCCATCAGACCTAAAAACTCACCTTTGGCTACTTTAAAGCTAACCCCCTTTAAAGCCTTAGTGCCGTCTGGATATACCTTAGACAGATTCTCAACGAGGATCACAGACTTATATTTTAAATAGTGAGGAGGTTGAAAAAATGTTTGAGATGGTGGTACATGGTGTAACCTTAGACCCAGTATCCCAAATGCCCATAGTGGTTCTAAAGTCTAAGGAAGAGGAGGATGTCATACTCCCCATATGGATAGGCATTTTTGAGGCGGACAGCATCCTTCGGGAGCTTCAAAAGGTAGAACCCCCAAGACCGATGACATACGAGCTTATGAAGAACATTATATTGCAAATGGGAGGAGTGGTAGATAAGGTGGTGATAAGTGATCTAAGGGATAGCACTTACTACGCAGAAATTCATATACTTCAAGGAAACAACCTTATTGTAGTTGATTCAAGGCCGAGCGATGCTATAAACATAGCCCTGAGATTCTCGGTCCCAATATTTGTGGAAGAAACTGTAATAGAAAAATCAAAGGTACCTAAACCGGAGGAAGATGAAGAGAAAGAAAAGCTGAAAGATTGGCTGGAGAACATAAAACCAGAGGACTTTGGAAAAGGTCTAAGCTGAGGCAAGCTTTAAGCACTCAAGCATAAGCTCCAAAGGAGGCGTGCCCACATCCACCACTGGTTCTATTTTTTCGTATTCTCTCTTGGACTTTAGTGTATCCAATATCAAAAGAAAAACTTTTGTTAGTCCTTCTTTAAAACTTACTCCTTCTTTGAATATGTATAGGTCCATGTCCTCTCTGTAGCCCAGCAGAGAATACCTATCAAGGTTTTCTATCTTCTCGTCTGTACCTATTGCGTAAGCATGGGCAACCTCCATAACCGTTTGAATGGGAAGATAAGAGGACGCATAACACTCTAAATCTACCTTTTTTAGCAGTTCTGGGTCTGGCGGAAGGGAAACAACATACAAAGCAGATTCTTCTGTTAAGCCTTCCTTAGAATAAGCCCTAACTTGAATCAGATAGCTCCAAGACCTCATAATCCTAAGAATACCCCATATAAGAATATCACAATGGGAGCAATGATCCTTTGCAAAATGCCTGTAAAGAGAAGGAGCATAATGATAAGAAAACCATACATTTCAAACCTGTAAAAAAGCTCCCAATGTTTCAAGGAAAAAAAGCTCATGATCGCCCTACTGCCATCCAATGGAGGAATTGGTATTATGTTAAAAACTGCCAATACGGTGTTTATCATCACCGATTTAACAAAGAAGATCACAAGGGGTTGGACCACCGCCGGAGTTAGAAAGTCCAAATAGCCTGCTTCTGCGATTCTATACAAAAGTCCAAAGGTGGATGCTAAGGCTAAATTCATACACACACCAGCCACAGATACAAAAAACGTTCCCTTTTTTAGGTCTCTGAACCTAAAAGGATTTACAGGAACCGGTTTTGCCCAACCAAAGAGTATATTTGAACCAATTAGCAAAAGTATAGCTGGAAAAACTATGGTTCCCAAAAGGTCAACATGCGGGATTGGATTTATGGTAAGTCTTCCTTCCTCCTTTGCGGTTGGGTCTCCCATTTTGTAAGCAACCCATCCGTGGGCATACTCATGGAGTATAACTGCCACCATAATTGCTGGGATTGCTATTACAAGCTCTTGAACGTTCATAGCCACTAAATTTTAACCTTAATCTTCGTCAATCAGAACTGTGCCGTCTATGTGATAGTATGGTCTTTCGTAGGAAGAGTAATAGTAGGGCGTGTAGGCAAAAAACTCTCCAGCGCAGGTATCTACCCCTTTAAATGCAGGGAAAAGACCGTAAGAGCTTCTCAGACCTCTCACCTCTTCTTCGGACATGCCCTTTATTCTTGCAATCTCTCTGTCAGAAAAGCCCATTTCCTTTGCTTGCCTTAGCACCTCTTCATCCAAAGGCCTTTCAAAAAGAACCTTTTCAAAATCCACTATCTGCTTTATGTGGTATAAAAACCATCTGTCTATGTATGAAAGCTCGTAGATTTCATCTACGCTAAAACCTCTTCTAAAGCCCTCCGCTATGTGCCATAGCCTGTCTGGGTTTGGTGTTCTGATGGCATTTCTTAGCTCTTCGTCCGGCAGTTTGGCTATTGAAGGCATGTATAAACCGTATCTGTCCATTTCCAAGCTCCTGACCGCTTTCATCAGAGCTTCTTTGAAAGTCCTTCCAATAGCCATAACTTCTCCCACGGACTTCATCATAGTGGTTAAGGTTCTATCCGCCTCTGGAAACTTGGCAAAATCAAAGCGTGGGATTTTAACAACCACGTAATCTATGGAAGGCTCAAAGCTGGCGGGCGTATGCCTTGTTATTTCGTTCTTTAGCTCGTCCAGGGTATAACCCACTGCCAACTTTGCCGCCACCTTTGCTATGGGAAAGCCTGTTGCTTTTGACGCAAGGGCTGAAGACCTTGAAACTCTCGGATTCATCTCAATAACGTAAAAGTCTCCGTTTTCTGGACTTACAGCAAACTGTATGTTGGATCCTCCTGTATCCACTCCTATCTCTCTCATAATCTCTATGCATGCATCCCTTAGGACTTGATACTCCTTGTCAGTAAGCGTTTGAGCTGGAGCTACTGTTATAGAATCGCCCGTATGCACACCCATTGGATCAAAGTTTTCTATGGAACACACTATGATCACGTTGTCCTTTTTGTCTCTAACCACTTCAAACTCATATTCTTTCCAACCTATAAGGGATTTGTCCAAAAGCACCTGATGTATGGGAGAAGTCCTAAGGGCTATTTCCAGCTTTTCTTTGAACTCTTCCACGTTGAAGGCTATGGAACCACCTGTGCCCCCAAGAGTAAATGCTGGTCTTAGAATAACCGGAAAGCCTATTTCCTTTACAGCCTTTAAGCCCTCTCCCAAAGAAGAAACTACCGCACTTTCTGGAACTTTAAGTCCTATCTTTCTCATAGCCTGTTTGAAGAGTTCCCTATCTTCTCCCTTTTTTATTGCTTCGTAGTTGGCACCTATGAGTCTAACTCCATACTTTTCCAAAACCCCCTCTTCATAGAGCTTTACCGCTAAGTTAAGGGCAGTCTGCCCCCCAAGGGTAGGAAGAAGAGCATCGGGCTTTTCTTTCTTTATGATTTCTTCTATTACCTCAACAACAAGAGGCTCTATGTAAGTCTTGTCTGCTATGTGTGGATCTGTCATGATAGTAGCTGGGTTAGAGTTGATCAGCACTACCTCGTATCCTTCTTGCTTTAGAGCCTTACAGGCTTGAGTGCCAGAGTAATCAAACTCAGCAGCCTGACCTATTACTATTGGACCAGAACCGATTATTAGAATTTTCCTTATGGACGTATCTTTGGGCATTAAAAGTATAATTATATCACCGCTTCTTCTGACAAATCTTAGGCTCAACAAACGAGCAAAGCAAAAGCAAAGCTTAGCACAGGGATAAATATAATTTAGAAGCAGTTCAGATTCAATATTTTCTCGATGATCTTAGTGGTAGAAATGTCAAAGGAAAATTCTATCCTTTCTACTTTTCCGCCGTAAGACAGCACAAAATCTGCACCAACTATCTTATCTAAGTCCCAGTCTGCACCCTTTACCAAAATATCTGGCTTTATGGCTTTTATGAGCTCCAAAGGTGTGTCCTCTTCAAAAATTACTACGTAATCCACCGGTTTTAAACTGTCCAAAAGAAAAGCTCTCAAATGCTGCGGTATTATGGGCCTTTTTTCACCCTTTATTCTTTTTATGGACTCGTCAGAGTTTATACCTACAACAAGTACATCTCCCAAGGATTTAGCCTTTTTTAGATAATCTGCGTGCCCTGCATGGAGTATGTCAAAACATCCATTTGTAAAAACTATCCTTTTCCTCCCCCTTAAATCTTCTAACACACCAAGAAGTTCGTTCAGTTCAATGATCATAGAGCCTTAGCATCCTTGCGGTAGAATAGACAGATTCATACTCCTTTGCGCTTTTTTCCCACGAAAAATCCTGTTTCATACATCTCTTTACAATATCCGACCATCTCCTGTGCGAGTTGCAAAACTCCATATCGTAAAACACCCTCGCCCTAAGCAGGGAATTCATCATATCCTTAGGCTCGTATTCTTCAAAACTAAAACCCGTGCCGTTTTTTGGATCTTCCAGCACATCCTTCACCGTGTCCTTCAGACCTCCTGTACGCCTAACTATCGGCACCGTCCCATAACGCATGGCTATCATCTGGGATATACCGCAAGGTTCAAAAAGGGATGGCATAAGAAACATATCCGACCCTGCGTATATTTTATGGGCTAACTCTTCAGAATATTCAATACGCACCTTAAAATTTAGAAACTTCCTGCTTAGTTCCATTAGTATCTCCTGATACTTATCTTCTCCCGAGCCCAATGCTATCATGTCAAACTCTTCTTTTATTATCTCTTCCACAGCCAAAGCCAAAAGGTCAAAACCTTTCTGAGCGGTAAGCCTTGCCACAATGCCTATTAATGGCCTGTAGTGATCAGTTTTTAAACCGAATATTTCTTTAATATGAGCCTTATTTTTTAGCTTACCCTTCTTAAAGTTTCTTACGTTGTATTTTGAAATTATCAGCTGGTCCTTCTCTGGATTCCACACGTCGTAGTCTATGCCGTTTAATATGCCAAAAAAGTATTTTTTCTCTCTAAAGACTCCTTCTAGTCCGTAGCAAGACTGCTTTAACTCTTCTGCATAAGAAGGGCTCACGGTAGTCAAAACATCGCAGAAGAGCACTCCAGCTTTCATAAAGTTTATCTTTCCGTAAAACTCTATCCCACCGTAAGGATGGAATACTTCCCATGGCAAGTTTAAGGAAGGCAAAAATTGAGCGTCAAATATGCCCTGATGCATACCATTATGCACAGTAAAAACAACGGGCACTTTTTCTAAATCATGGTAGTAAAGATTTTTGTATAGTGGTAAAAGTCCCGTGTGCCAATCATGTATGTGGATAATATCAGGATCTAGTTTTAGCTCTCTTATAGCCTGAAGACTGGCTAAGCAAAGAAAACCAAACCTAAGGGCGTTATCGTAATAATCCCCCTTAGGTGGTGCATAAGGGTATTCTCTGTTGTAATAGTCCTTGTAGTCTATAAAAAAGTATCTCACGTGGTCCAGTATATCTTCGTAGATGTCAAAGGTAAGCCACCTGTGGTCAAAGTATAAGCTTACCCTTTCTTTTGCTCTTCTTGATACCTCTCTTCTTAGCTTTGTGTACTTAGGCATTATCACATATACTGTATGTCCCAGTTTAATGAGTACCTTAGCAAGGGAGTGAATAACGTCCCCCAATCCCCCAGTTTTTAGATATGGTGCGCTCTCGGTAGCCACCATAACTATTTTCATAGCTGAACTCCTATTTTATTACCTTTTCAATCCTTTCTATAGCTATCTTTTTTATGTCCTCAAAAACCTCTTCTTCTGATCTGTCAGCATCTATTAGGACTATGTCCCTTTCTTTTTCAGAGTGAAAAATTTGAAGATACCCCTCTCTTACCCTCTTTAAATAATGAACGTCCTCAAATCTGGTTTTTTTGTTGTTTATCCTTTGCATAGCCAGTTCCAAGGACACGTTCAACAAAAAAGTAAGGTTTGGCTTTATTCCCCTACAGGCTATGTGATTTAGAATACTTACTGTTCCCAAGTTTATTTCCCTACCGTAGCCCTGATAGGCGGTGGTTGAGTCTATAAACCTGTCCATTATGATTATTTTCCCATCCCTTAGGTCCGGAAGGATGTGTTCCCAAACTAGACTCGACCTTGCGCTTTCAAAGACAAGTAGCTCTGTTATTGGGTCTAAGTTGTTCTCTAGCACTATTTGCCTTAGTTGTTCTGCAATAGTAGTTGAGCCTGGATCTCTGTACAAGGAAACGTCTAACCCAAGTCCTTTTAGGAATTGGTAAAGCTTAGTTGATTGCGTACTCTTCCCAGACCCGTCTATTCCCTCAAAGCTTATGATAAAGCCTTTCACTACTGCTTGGTTTCTCCTTCAATTTTTTCTTTTATGTGCTGGTGTTTTACCACTTCACCTTTGGACCAATATATTGCCATCTCCGCTATGTTTTCTGCATGATCTGCCATCCTTTCAAAGTGCCTTGCTATGAAGGAGAGACTGATAGCCCTCTTTATGTTCCTTTGGTCTTCCATCACATAGGTTATAAGCTCCCTCTCTAATTGATGATAGAGTTCGTCCACCATGTCGTCCCTTTCTATAACCTTTTTTGCAAGTTCTGCATCTCTGTGGAAAAAACTTATCACTGCATCCTCTATCATTGTCTTTACAGTGTTTGCCATAAGCGTTAAGTTTAAATAGGGCTTGAGCGGAGGCTCTTGAGATAATAGGATAGACCTTTCTGCTATATTCTCCGCCTCATCTCCTATCCTTTCCAAGTCAGAGACTACCTTGTATATGCCCATGATGAGCCGGAGGTCTACAGCTTCTGGTTGATATAGAGCTATCATTCTTATGCAACGTCTCTCTATTTCAACCTCTAACTGATCTATAACGTCATCTCCCTTTATTATCTCCTCAGCAAGGATGGTATCCTGTTTATTGAGGGAATCTATAGCCTTTTCCACTGCAGTTTTTACTGCATCGGCCATTTTCAAAACCAGCTGTTTAGTTTCTTCAAGCTCAGTATGTAACTTCATATAAGCCCTCTAATCAGATATTAAGTATAATATAACCCTAATTTTGTTAATTTTCTGTTAAGAGAAAATGGTATAATGACTATAAACCTACTTCCTTTGCCAAGCTCACTGTGGACCTTAATCTGTCCTTCATGAAGAAGGACTATATGCTTTGCTATGGAAAGACCAAGACCAGTTCCTCCCACCTCTCTTGACCTTCCTTTATCCACCCTATAAAATCTCTCGAAGATAAAAGGCAAGTGTTCCTTTGGAATGCCTATACCTGTATCACCTACCTCTATTATCCAACTTTCTTTATCCCTTTCTGAGAACACCCAGACCTTTCCCCCTTTTTTGTTGTACTTTACCCCATTGTCTATTAAGTTTCTAAGGAGAAGATAAAACTTTTGCCTGTCTGCGGTAATTTTAAAGGAGCTATCCACTAAATTCTCAAAAGTTACCTCCCTTTTTGCAAATTCTTCTTTTAAGTCTTCGTATATTTCATCCACCAATTCTTTAAGGTTGAACTCAGAAAGATTTAGTTTTTCTTTACCAGACTCAAGCTTGGTAAGGGTTAGAAGGTCTTCTACTAAATTTTGCATCTGATTTACTCTATTTAAAGCCTTCTCTAAAAACTTTCTTTTTCTCTCTTGGTCTTCTTCTTCAAAAAGGGTTTCCAATATACCCTTTATCACTGATATGGGAGTCT
Source organism: Thermocrinis sp. (assembly GCF_036781485.1). NCBI lineage: Bacteria > Pseudomonadati > Aquificota > Aquificia > Aquificales > Aquificaceae > Thermocrinis > Thermocrinis sp. Next base: position 32,342 of record NZ_DAIQAX010000004.1, on the reverse strand, counting down.
TTAGTTCGTGAGAAGCATTGTCTACAAATTCTTTTCTTGATAGTTCATACTTCCTCAAAAAACTGATATCGTATATTTCAAAGATGACAAGATCGTCTATCCTTTTAGGTTTTACCTTGTAAAATCTTTCCATGTGTTGGAATTCTTCAGAAAAAGATTCTTGATTGTTTAAAGCCTTGCTTATTATAGATATAAGGGATAAGCTTTTCAAAGCTTCATAGTAGTTTTTATCTTCCCAGTCTTCCCTGATGATCTGGTTTTCCAAGAGAAAATTGTTGGCAAAGAGCACTTTGGAGCCGCTGATTATTAGAACACCCTCTTCAAGAGAGTTCAGTACCTTTTTCCAATTCACAGATATTTAAGATAATCCCTTATACCATCCTCCAAACTAAACTTTGGTTCATATCCAAGTAATTGAGCGGCTTTTGAAATGTCAGCTTGAGTGTAGTTTTGATAAAAGTCATAGGGACAGTCAAAGTAATCTGGTTCTAAGTTTGTGCCTAAGGCTTGGTTGAGGATGGATACTATCTCGTTAAAACTGCGGGCTTGCCCCGTGGCTATGTTAAATATTCCCGAAATGTTCTTTTCCAAAGCTAGTAGGTTTGCCTTTACAACATCCTTTATATAAACAAAATCCCTTCTTTGCTCTCCCCACTTAAACAGCCTTGGCCTTTTCCCCTCCTTCATCTGCCTGTAAAGCTGATAAATCATACTTGCGGACTTTCCTTTAAAGCTTTCCCCTGGACCATACACGTTGAAGTATCTTAGTCCTACCACTTGGATGTGTGGATTTTCTGCCAAAAAGTTCATTGCTATTCTGTCCATCATGAGCTTTGAAAAACCGTAAGGATTTTCTGGCACTTCTCCCTCTCCTTCTTTCATGGGAGAAGGACTATTGCCATAAACTCCTGCGGAGGAGGCATAGATAAGCTTTGCCTGCCAGTGCAACACACAGTCCAAAATATACCTTAGGCTGTCTGCATTTACTCTCATCATCCTTGCCTGATCCATTACAGTAGTATCCGTTATAGCACCCTGGTGAAAAACCACGTCAAACTTGATTTTTTTCTTCAAATATTCCCAAAGGGACTGATCCGATAGGTCCCCGGTTATTACTTCTCCCTTGAACCCTATTAGATTTTTAAAGTGTCCAGATGAGAAATCGTCTAACACCCAAACCTTAGCTTTTGGATATACCTTTTCCAACTCCTTAGCCAAGTTTGAGCCTATGAAGCCTGCCCCACCAGTTATGAGTATTCTCATTTTTTCTTACCTTTAGTGTGTTTAGTTTGTGGTTTTGTGGTTAGCCTTTTGATTACGTAGCTTTGGGCTAAACTTATGATGTTGTTGAATGTCCAGTAAAGCACAAGTCCTGAAGGAAAGCTAGCAAAGAGAAAGGTAAAGATTACTGCAGAGATGTACATTACAAGGTTCTGGGATTTCTCGGGAGAAGGGCTTATAAACTGCTGGGCTATCATCGTCAGACCCATGAGTATAGGTAACACGTAAAAGGGGTCTTTTTCTGCTAAGCTGGGAATCCATAGCAAACCTTCCAGTTGCAAGTCGGCGGTAATTGTTAAAACCTTATATAGTGCAAAGAATACGGGAATCTGCAAGAGTATGGGCAAACAACCAGAAGCCGGATTAAAGCCAACCTCAGAGTATAGCTTCATCATCTCCTCTTGGAATTTTGCAGGGTCATTTTTGTATTTTTCTTTTAGCTGTTGCATCTTTGGTGCCAGCTCAGATAGCTTCATCATAGAAAGGGTGCTTTTGTATGTTAGGGGAAACATCAGAACCCTTACCAGAAGAGTTAAGGCTAGAATAGAGAAAACCCATGAGTGAAGATTTTGGTATATCCAATACATAAAAATAAAAAGAGGTTTGACTATAAGCTTAAGAGATCCGTAATCTATCACATCAGAGAGTCCCAGCGGTTTTAGCTTAGCATACTCTTTGGCTCCCATGTATAGATTAAGCTCTTCTACAGCCTTGACCAAAAGGAAAGTTGTTTCATCTTGTTTGTATATACCAACCGCCGGTATGTTTCCTGAAAAGCCCTTATAGTAGTATCTACTTTCCACTCCTGCAAACTTTATGTCTCCAGTTATGAATTCCTTAGCTTTTACGTCCTTTATATCCAATCTAAGAGTTTTTTCCCCCAACTTAATTACAGGACCAGAATGGGTGTAGAATTCATCCTCTTTAACGTAGGTGCCGGCGGACACAAAAACAGCCGGAAGGTTTTTAGTTTTTATATTGACCTTAAAGTAAGTTCCCTTGTCCTCCAGGACTTTAACTAAACTCCAGTCTTCCCTGTTTAAACTTAGAGTTATCTTGTTTTTCTCTATTTTTATCTGGTATCTTTCGGAGCTGAGCACGCTATCTATCTGCGGATCTCCTGTGAAGACTTCCAAGGGATAAAGGTTTAGTTTTCTTTCTTCTTCTGTTATTAAATCCTTGTTATACTTTAGGTCCTTAAAGCTTACTATCCTTCCCCCTTCCTCTGATAGCACCAACTCAAAATGCTGAGATTTGTAAGTTGTAAGGTTGGAAGGTTTTACCTTCTCCCTGGAAGTTCCAAGCATAAGCTGTGGCAAAGGTTCTGGATTTTTTATTTCCTGAGAAGTTTGAGTTTGCTGGGATGTTTGAGTAGTAAAGAAGATAAGGTAGGCTTGGTAAGCAAATATAAACAGTGTGGCTAAGACCACTATGATGAACAAATTTTTGGTGTCAATATCTGGCTTTTGCATTAGGGATAATCCACTCCTCCTTTAAAAAATGGGTTACATCTTAGTATGCGCAAAAAAGCTTTAAGACTTCCCTTAAAAAGTCCATACTTCTCAATAGCCATGATGGCATAGTTAGAGCAAGTGGGATAATACCTGCAAGAGGGTGGATAAAGAGGAGATATAAACCTTTGCCACAGTTTTATCAGGTATATTGCGAGCTTCTTCAATTGGGTGCCAGCACCTTCCTTCCTTTCTTCCTTCTCCTGGCTATTATTTTCCTTCCGCTCTTGGAGGACATACGAGCCAAAAAGCCACTTTTGCGCCTTCTTTTTCTGTTGGACAGATGAGTTATGTTTCTCTGGGTAGCCATCCTTTACCTCCAAGGGGGCAAGCCCCCTTAAAAGTTATTTTACAAAAAGCAGTATTATAGCAACCAACAGAGCATACAAAGCAAGAGTTTCTATAAACGCCAAACCTATAAGCATTATTGTTTGGAGCCTACCGCCCGCGGTGGGATTCCTTGCCACACCCTCTTGAGTGCCCCTAACTGCATACCCCATACCCACACCTGTGCCCAGAGCTGCCAAGCCTATCGCAAGCCCAGCTCCTAAATACATAAGCCCTTGCTTGAGCGTTTCTCCTTGGCCTGCTTCCGCAGCCAATGCTAACACGGGAACTAACAAGCTCAGAAGAAGTATCTTCCTCATTTTATGACCTCCTATCTGTTAGTTTTTTAGTGCTCTTCATGTGCTACCGCACCAGCTAAATAAACTACAGAGAGTATCATAAATATGTAAGCTTGTATGAAAACAGCCAAAAACTTTATTGCTATTATAAACAACAAAGCTATTGGTGAAAGAGCCATGATAAAGTAGTTTTGAATTACAAGCCCTACAAGCACTACCAAGAGCATGGCACCGCCTTTCATGTTGGCAAAAAGCCTTAAGGTTAGAGTTATGGGCCTTGCCAGATGGGATATCACCTCTATGAGAAAGAAAACAGGTGCCAGGTATGGATTTGGTCCCATAAAGTGCTTTAGATATCCCAATCCATGCAATCTAAAACCCTCTATGTTGTAGAAGATAAAGACAATCAAGGCAAGAGCTAAGTTTGTATTTACGTTAGCTGTAGGAGCTTCAAGCCCGGGAACCATGCCCAAAAGATTGGAGAAGAACACAAATAGCCCTATGGAAGAAATAAGCGGCAGATATCTTAGCCCCTTTTCTCCCATATTTTCCAGTATCATGTTGCGCACAAACCTAACGTATCCTTCCCAAAGAGCTTGAAACTTCGTAGGCTTTATGGAAGGCCTACCAACCAAACCAATCAGAACTATAGAGATTAGCATAGACAATATACCAAGGTATACGTGTTTCAAACTTAAGCTTTCCATATCGGAGGAATATTATATCATAAACTTTGAATGATATACTTATTCTCATATGAAGGAAACCAAGATAATTAAGTACATAAAGGGCTTGATAAGAAATCACAGATACCTTACCTCAGAGGAGATCATGCTTCTTTTGGAGCGTTATTACAAACTGCCGATAAAGGTGCCTTCCGTGTACTATAAGTACAGAACTGTCATAAAACAGTGTAGGCAAGAGGTATATAAGGAAAGAAGGAGGAAAAGGAAAGATGGAGTTTGATCTTGTGATCTTAGGTGCGGGCAGTGGGGGCTACGAGGCTGGGCTGTACGCTTATCGCAGAGGTATGAAAGTTGCCTTCGTGGAGCTATCACCAGAAACAGTAGGAGGCTCTTGTCTAAACAGGGGATGCATTCCTTCCAAATACATGAGACACGGAGCCTATCTTTTAGAAAAGCTTAGTAAAGGAGAGAAATACGGCATACTCTTTGATGGACTAAAGCTTGACCCTCAGAAGCTTGCGGAAAGTAGGGATAAGGTTGTGAATACTATAAGGGAAAACTTTAAAAAATTTGCTGAAAAGCTTGGCATTAGAATCTTTTATGGTAGAGGTATTCTCAAGGATCCGAACACGGTTTATGTGGAAGGAGAGGAGCGGGAAATAAGGGCAAAGTTTATACTTTTGGCTACTGGCTCCTCTTGTACATCTCTTGGAAATCTAAAGCCTGACGGCAAAAGGATATTTAACACGGACCAGATATGGGGTTTAAAGGACTTTCCAAAGCGTATGCTTATTGTGGGTGGTGGTGCGGTAGGTGTGGAATTTGCCTACATATACCGAATGTATGGAGTGGATGTGGTCGTGGTGGAAATTATGGACAGGCTACTTCCTTACCCGAGCATACCGGAGGAGTCCTCCAGATATCTTGCAAGAAAACTTAAAAGATTGGGAGTGGATGTTAGACTAAAAACTCACATCTTAAGCTATTCGGAGGAGGAGGGGCTAAAGGTCAATCTATCCGATGGTTCGGTAGTGGAGGTGGACTGTATCCTTTTAGGCATTGGGAGAAAACCAAACACAGAAGGGATAGGTCTGGAAGAGGTGGGTGTGGAAAAGGATGGGAAAGGTTTTGTTAAGGTAAATGAGTACTGTCAGACTTCTATAAAAACCATCTATGCCTGTGGGGATATAACCTCACCTTTGATGCTTGCTCACAAAGCGATGTACGAGGGAAAGGTAGCAGTTAGTCACATGCTTGGGAACGGTGATTGGAGAAGAAACGAAAACCTAATACCAAAGGTTATTTACAGTGCTTACGAGATTGCGTCTGTGGGTCTAACGGAAGATCAGGCTGAGGACGAGGGTTACGATTATCGGGTGGGAGTGGTATCCTTTATGTCAAACCCAAAAGCCATGGACGATGGGGAAGATGAGGGATTTGTCAGACTGGTGGTGGATGATCATACGGGTAAAATATTGGGATGCCACATTTTAGGGCCGCATGCAGGAGAGCTCTTGCATCAAGTGATCCATCTCATGAAGGCTGGTATGGGTGTGGATTCCCTCGCCAAGGCTGTTTTTTCTCATCCATCTTTGTCAGAGTCTATAATTCAATCTGCTATGGAAGTTTACTATGGTCCGATGACATGGATAAGGAAAGGTTAGGATGTTATATTTAATATCTTTCGGAGGTGCTTGGAGATGAAAATAGAAACCATACCCTTGGTTGACTTGATCAGAGAAGAAGAGGGTTCCATACTTATAGCATGCCACGAAAACCCAGATGCAGATACCCTTGGAAGTGCGTTAGCACTCTACATTTTTCTGAAGAAGAAAGGGAAAAACGTGAAGGTTGGGTGTAAGGACAGGGTGCCTCACTCTCTTGATTTTCTGCCCTGTGCGGAGGAAGTTATCAGGCTTCCAACCGATGAAATTTTTAACCTTGCCATAGTGTCCGACGCTTCTGGTTTTTACAGGGTGGGAGCAGAGGTGAAGGCAATAAAGAAGGTTCGAATAGACCATCACATAGGTGGTGAATTTTACGGAGAATTTGATTACATAGACCATAGCGCCCCATCTACTGCAAGTCTGGTATATAACCTTCTAAAGTATTGGGATAAGGATAGTATTGACGCAGAAATAGCTCAGTGTCTTTACGCCGGTTTGGCAACAGATACTGGATTTTTCAGGTACTCTAATACCACCTCAGAGGTGTTTGAAATGGCTAAGGAGCTGGTTCAGTTGGGTGCAGATCCGCACAAAACCTTTGTTATGTTTAACGAAAGGGAATCCTTAAACAAGATAAGGCTTATATCAAAGGTTCTTGATACATTAGCCTGCTACGAGGATGGTTTAGTAGCCGGTATAACTGTATTTGATAGATTTTTCAAAGAGACAGCCACAGAATATTCAGACAGCGAGGGTTTGGTGAATTATCCCAGGTCTATAGAGGGTGTGGAAGTAGCCTTTGCTCTGATAGAAAAAGCAGATGAGGGAGTTTTTAAAGTTTCTCTAAGGTCTAAGGGAAAGGTAGATGTGGCAAAAGTTGCGGAAAGACTGGGCGGTGGTGGGCACAAATACGCAAGCGGTTGTAAGATAAAAACCACCGATTATCAACACGCCTTAGACATACTACTATCAGCAATTAAAGAGGAGCTTTATTCCACTCCAGGTATTGGAAAGTTTTTACCTAAATTAAATTTTTCTATGCCGTCGGTACCATTTGAGTAGTTTCTTGAGTTTGAGTTGAGAAGTTTCAACTATTCGGAGCCAAGCAAGAAGTTTTGAGAAAGAAATAAAACTTAAAAGAGCTTTCCATTCCACCTGCACCAATTCCCCAATTTTTTAATCCAATGTAATAGAAGGGATATATTATTATAATGATGCAAAACATATTCGTATGGGGGTTTAACTTCAAGACTGCCCCCATAAGTGTTAGGGAACTCTTAGCCTGTAGTAAAGAGGAGATAAGAAATCTCTTGCCGGCTATACAATCTTACTCTAATGCCAAGGAACTGGTGATTTTAAACACATGTAATAGAGTTGAAATTTACACCGTCTGTGAAGACTACGCTCAGGTATACTCCATTGTGGAAAATTTTTTGGATATAAAGGGTGTTAGTCGGACTTACAGAAAACACTCTTTCTTTTTGGAGGGCAAAGAAGCAGTAGCCCACATTTTTAAGGTGGCAAGCAGCCTTGATTCTATGGTGGTAGGGGAAAGTCAAATAGTATTTCAGTTCAAGGAAGCCTTTCAGATAGCAAGGGAGATGGGCACTGTTGGGAAGATCTTAAACAGAGTTTTTGAAAAAGCCCTCCGAACTGCCAAAAGGGTAAGAACGGAAACGGGCATAGGTAAAAACGCCGTGTCTGTAAGTTATGTGGCTGTAGAATTAGCAAAACAGATCTTTGGCAATCTCAGTAAAGCTCAGGTTCTACTGGTAGGGGCTGGAGAAATGGCAGAATTAGCGGCTAAATATTTCAAAAAGTTAAAGGCCAATATCTTTATAGCTAATAGAACTTATGAAAGGGCTTTGGAATTAGCTAAGGGGTTAGAAGGTAATGTGATAGTGTATAATGAGCTGGAAGATCATCTACACAAGTTTGACATAGTCCTTCTGTCCACTGGTGCTAAAAGCTATGTGCTTACAAAAAACATGGTTGAAAAGGCTATGAAAAAAAGGGACTACAAACCTATGTTTATCATAGACATATCCGTGCCCAGAAACGCAGAACCAGACATAAACGATATAGATCAGGCATTCCTTTACAACATAGATGATCTAAAAACTATATCTCAGGAGAACCTAAAGGAGCGACTAAAGGAAAAGGAAAAAGGCGAGATCATCGTATGGGATGAAGTGGACAAGTTCTTCAAATGGCTTGAGTTTCTTAAGATAGAAGACAATATATTGAAGATAAAAAGCTTTTGGGCTGATGTGGAAAGAAGGGAGCCCAAATTTAGAAGATTTCTCTACTGTGCATTCAGGGAGATAAAGAAAGACCCTATGGGTTCAGAAAAGTTGATTAAAATACTTCTCCAGGAGGACGAAGATGGAAACAAGGTCAGAAAATTATCCGATGTCTATAACAGAGCTGATGGAGTTAGAATCTGAATACTCTATAAAAGCATACATACTCATAAAAGCGGATCCGAGGGAAATACCTTCAATCATGTTAGCTCTATCTACCTTTGATGGGGTGAAGACTGCGGATGTGGTAACAGGTCCCTATGACATTATCGTATTCGTGGAAGTGAAAAATCAGGATGAGCTAGGAAGGCTTGTGATAAACAAAATACACTCTTTAGAGGGGGTGAAGGAGGCGCTCACCTGCGTAGTAGTGAGAATATGAATTATCCCATGATCTTTGAGGATGATGAAAAGATAGTAGTTGTGTATTCCCATGAGCCCCATCAGTACGTGGAAGAAGACAACGGTATTACCATATATTACTCAAAGCTTTGGGAAGTAGTTAAAATAATTATCAAGAAAGATGACAAACACCACATTATCCGACTCTGATTTTTTTCTAATTAGAGGAGGGGAGAGACTTAAGGGTACAGTCAGAGTTTCTGGTTCAAAAAACGCATCCTTACCCATCATGATGGCTACTCTCTTGACAGAGGAGCCCTGTGTTATTAGGAATGTGCCCATACTTCTTGATGTGAAGAATGCGATTGAACTTTTAGAAATCTTGGGGGTTGATGTGAAGTTTGAAAACCACACTGTTTATGTGGAAGCAAAGAATGTAGGAAGCTACTTTGCGCCGGATTATGTGGTCAGAAGAATGAGGGCATCAATACTTGTGGCTGGTCCCCTTTTGGCACGTCTTGGCAGGGCAGTGGTAGGCATGCCAGGAGGCTGTTCTATAGGAGCGCGCTCAATAGATCAGCATCTTAAGGTTTTTGAAAAGGGGGGAACGACCATAAACGTAAAGGGTGGATACATTCATATGGAGGTTGAAAATATAAGGCCAGTTGAACATACCTTTGAGGTGATAACCGTAACGGGCACAGAAAATGCCCTTATGTTTTTGAGTAGGTGTGAAAAAAGGAGTGTGCTTAGAAACGTGGCTTTGGAGCCAGAAGTTATGGACTTGGTTGAAGTGCTCAGAAAAATGGGAGTGGAGATTGAGGTGGAAGGAAGAACTATGATTATAAGGGGTAATGAGGATCTGAGAGGTTTTGATCACACGGTTATTCCAGATAGGATTGAAGCGGGGACTTTGGCTGTGGCAGGATTTATAACTGGTGGAGATGTAGTGTTAGAGGGGGTCTGTCCAAAACATATGGGGAGCCAGTTGGAAAAGCTAAAGGAAGCTGGAGCCACAGTAGAACTGCTTGGTTTAGACAGGATTAGAGTAATAGGCGGTGGTAAGATAAATCCGTTGGAAATATCCACCTCTGAATATCCAGGTTTTCCAACAGATATGCAAGCCCAGTTTATGGTTCTTTGTTGTATTGCCGATGGCATCTCTCAGATAACGGAAAACATCTTTGAAAACAGATTTCAGCACGTAAATGAACTTCAGAGGATGGGAGCAAGGATATCCTTAAGAGGGAAAACAGCCATCGTCTTTGGACAGGATAGATTAAGCGGTGCGGAGGTTTTTTCCACAGACCTTAGGGCAAGTGCCAGTTTAGTTTTGGCTGGCTTGGTGGCAGAGGGTACCACAATAGTTAGAGAAATCTATCACTTGGACAGAGGTTATGAGCGTTTGGAGGAGAAGTTAAAAAGCCTTGGAGCATGCATAGAAAGAGTAACCTATGCAAGAAGCACTGGATAGAGCAAGAATACTTCAATCCGCGTTACCCTACATAAGGGAATTTTACGAAAAGATCTTTGTCATAAAGTACGGTGGTTCTGCCATGCTCAATGACGAGCTAAGGGACAGCTTTGCAAGGGATGTTGTGCTTTTGGCTTACGTGGGCATAAAGGTGGTGATAGTTCACGGAGGGGGTCCCCATATAAGTCAAATTTTAGAAAAGCTCGGACACAAACCCCACTTTGTAGGTGGTATAAGAAAGACTGATCAGGAGACCATGCACGTGGTGGAGATGGTTCTCTCTGGAGACATAAACAAAGACATCGTAGCTCTTATAAATACCCACACAAAAAAGACCATTTACGCAGTCGGTCTTTCTGGAAGGGACGGTAATCTTATAAAAGCAGAAAAATTAGACAAAGAGAGTTACTTCAAGGAGCTTGGCTTAGAAGTGCCAGAGGAAGACCTGGGCTTTGTGGGGGATGTTAAAGAGGTAAACGTGGAGCTTTTGCTAACCCTTCTGGAAAAGAACTACATCCCAGTTATAGCACCAGTGGGGGTGGGCGAAAGCGGTGAAGCTTACAACATAAACGCGGACATATGCGCATCTAAGATAGCCCAAGCACTAAAGGCGGAAAAGCTTATATTCCTGACGGATACAGAAGGAGTTAAAGACAGAGAAGGTAAGCTAATATCAACCTTGAGGGTTGATCAAGTCTCAGAACTAATACAGGAGAGAACTGTTAAAGGTGGTATGATTCCCAAGTTAAAAAGCTGTGTGGAAGCTCTTAAAAATGGAGTTAGAAAAGTTCATATAATAGACGGAAGGCTCCCCCACTCTATCCTTTTAGAAGTTTTCACCGACGAAGGTATAGGAACGCAGATAGTGCTTTAAAAAAGGTTAGTAATACTGATGAAAGAAGAAACAAGGCTGGCAGTGTCTAGAAGAAGGTCTAAAATAAGGTAGTTTGGGAAAATAGAGCTTTCTGCTCTGGGAATTGGGGACTATCTGATACATAGCGCCGATCAGTGTAGAAGCGATAAATCCGTAGAGTAAAAATACTATAGAAAGAAGCCAGTCAGTACGCCTGAGGGCTAAAGAAAGTCCAAGAAATATAAGTGCTTTAAACAAAAAGAGGGGAGTTATCTTTGACACGTAATACATAAAAGTAATTATATACCCACTTACTAAAGATCAACGATATGCATCGTATGAGAAATTAACAGAACGCACAGTTTTCTCCATTTAGAGTACGGTATAATTTTCCTTTATGGAACCTTTAATTTTTTTAGCGCTTGCAGTTGCAGGAGTTGGAATTTTATTTGCGTTTTTGTTGTTTGATTTAAAGAGGAATGTTAATAGACTTCAAGTTTATATACAGAAGATTAATCAGGAAAATCTAAGGAATCAGGAAGAAAAATTTAAAGAATTACAGGCTCTTTTAAACCGGTTAGAAAAAAACAACTTAGAAAACTTGGTAAGATGCTTAGGGGAATATGCAAGCTTAACAAATCAACAATTAAAAACTACACAAAAAGAGGTTGAAGAACTTAAAGATGGTATAAACAAAATGTATAAATTAATTACTGAAGAAATAACTGATAAAGACCTATGAAATGGTTGGGAAAGATGATGTTATAAGGTATCTTAGCTATCTAAGAGAACTTAGTAGAAAGATAGGTGTTAGGGTAGATTTTAGTAATTTGCTTATTACACCCAGAAGAAAAAGGATAAACCCTGAAGTTCTTAAAGAAAACCTATTCTTTCTAAAAGAAGACTTAAAATTTGGCGATGGATTGGAAATTACAAGGGAAAGCGAGGGAGATCTATACAACTTTTTGAAAAAAAAGTTAAAGGATATAGCAAATTCTGATGATAAAGCGCTATTTTTGGGTGTGGGTCTTTTGAAGTATTTTATCAAAACAGATACTATAAACGAGATAAGAGTTTTTGCTCCTATATTTGTGGTTAATTTGGACGTAAGGGAAGAAGAAAGAAAAATAACTTTGGGCATAGGAAATTTTTTTCTGAACTATGACATTTTTGATAAGCTTCCTTTGGGACAAGATGAGGAATACGGGGTAAGGGATGATCTGTTGGATTTTGTTAAAGAAGTAGAAGAGAAGGTGGAAACATGCGCTGATTTGGAATCTTTGAGAGACTTAGCTGAAGAAGTTGTGGAACGAATAAACTATATGCTTGAATCTGAAGAAAAGATTAACACCTTACAGGAAAAGTTATCCTTTGAAATTTTAGCAAACCAACAGAATTATTATTACGACGGAATTTATCTGTTTCTTAGTAATTTTCCTACGGAGCTTTCTACTTATAAATCTTTGGAACTTTTGATAGAAGAAATCAAAGAACAGGGAGATTTGAAGAACAAAGTTTTGCAAAAACTACTAAGCTCCGCTTTGTCAGAGAGAGTGAATCTTGAAAAGTTGGGCACCTTTTCTTTGGGGGACCTCAAGTATGAAATTCCTATACCTCTCTCTAAAAACCAAGAGAGGGCTTTGGAAAACGCTATCAATCATGAGGTATCATACATACAAGGACCACCCGGCACTGGCAAAAGCCATACTATAACCGCTTTGGCGCTCCTGTCTATACTGCTTGATAAGAAGATATTAATCGTATCACAAAAAGCTCCTGCCATAAAGGTGCTCTTTGAAAAGCTTTCAAGAATACTCTCCTCAGACGAAAACTTTTTGCCCTTCATATACTTTTATAAGGAACATAAAAGAAAGACTAAAGAAAACATAGAAAACATCATCAAACAGCTGGACGACATAAGTATAGATTCAATAAAACGAGATCTGAAGAATACGGAAGATAAGCTTAAGCAAAAGATTAGAGATTATAGGAAAATTGTTGAAGAATATAAAAAATATTTAAAGCTTACCGAAGAATACACAGAAAAAACTCAGAGCTTTGAGAGGAGTTTAACTAACTTTGAATATGAATACGAGATTCAAAGAGATTTCATCCAAAAGCTATACCAGACCTATAAGAGAGAAATTCAAAGGTTCATGGATTTTCTGAAAAGCGAGCAATCAACCTTTAAGACATTGGAAGAAAAAGGTAAAACAAAAATTGGTATATATATTCTGCGTCGCAAAAGGTTTTTGAAAAAATTAGGAATGAAAACTTTTGACAAAGGGAAAAGACTTTCCTATTTCGCCAAAAGTCTGGACGAGCTCTTGGATAGATACCGTAAGATCCAGCATACAGCGGATAAGCTTAAAGGATTGCTTCATGATTATTCCAAAACCCTCAGTGGCTTAGAGAAAGAGATAATGGAGCTTGCACGTAAAAGAATAGCAACCTTGGTTTTGGATAGAATATACAGCATATCTTTGCAATACAAGGAAGACCTTTCTAATTTGAAGTCAATATTTCATTACACAAAAGACCGATTGCTTAAGGAAGCGCAGGAACGTGTGAATTACGAAAATGTATTAAAGATCTTTAACGTCTGGATAACTGATATACCAAACGTGGACAGAATACTTCCTATGAAGCCGAACTTGTTTGACTTAGTTGTAGTGGATGAAGCTTCTCAGGTAAATTTAGCTCAGATAATACCTGTTTTTTACAGAGGGAAAAGCGTTTGCGTAGTGGGGGATCACAAGCAACTTAATTTAGAAGCAGTAGGCTTAGGCTTTAGGATTAGCAATAAACTTGATACACTTGTATGGGAAAGGTACAAACCAGCAGGGATGGATTACGAGAAAGCCAAAAAGAGAAGGTTGGTTCTAACAAAAGCTTCCATCCTTGAGTTTTTATCTCCTGACAAACATTCTGAAGAATCAGATTCGCTAAGTTATGTAAATGAAGACGCAATAGTTATGTTGGACGAACACTTTAGGTCAGTTTATCCTTTGGCAAGCTTTACTTCAAGGGAGTTTTACGATGGAAAACTCCACATAATGACAAGGGATCCCACCAAGGAGGGTATAGCTTTTAAATCTATAAAAGTTGAAGGAAAAAGGTCCACAAGGCAAAAAATAGTTGATGCTGAAGCGGAAGAGGTCTTAAGAATAATAAAGAGTTTGAAAGACCGTAGAGCTTATCAAGATGTAAAACTTCCTGAATACGTGCCTCAGGACTTTGAGATAGGTGTTCTTTCTTTTGTGAGGGATCAGGTAGAATACATAAGACTAAGACTTATGGAAGAAGGCTACGATAATATTTTTGTAGGAACCCCCGAGGAGTTTCAAGGACATGAAAAGGATATTATGATAATCTCTCTCGCTTTAGACGAATCATGTTCTCAAAGTAGGAATCATTATGAGCAAAAAAACAGGTTTAATGTAGCTACCAGCAGGGCAAAGTATTTTACCTTCTTAGTTTATGCAGGGCTTCCGCAGAATTTTAATCTTACAAAAAAATACATACTCCACTTTGAAAGTTACCACACAGAACAACCGTCGGATAGAAGTTTGGATGTTAGTAAGTTTGAATCTAAACTGGAGGAAGCAGTCTATTACCACCTTAAGGAAATTGTTGAAGAACTAGAGAAAAAATACAAAACAGAAATTAAAATTTTCAACCAATATGAATCTTGCGGATATAGGTTAGATTTTGTTATATATTGCAAACAGCTCAAAAAGTTTCTTGCTGTAGAAGTTGACGGCCCACACCACTTTAGAATGTTAGGGAATAAAACCTTAGAATATGCAGACTGGCATGTGGAGAGGGCAAAAAGACTCAAAAGAGCTGGTTGGAAAATAATACACACTCCATACTACAAATGGTACATAAACGGCTGGTTAGATAAGGAAAATCCTATTCTAAAAGGAGAAATTGAAAACCTTAGGAAAGTTATAGAAGAGTTTTTGTTCATTGAAAAAGCTCAAGCTTGAGTATAATTTTATTATCCGTTAGGAGGGTGTAGCTCAGTTGGCAGAGCAGTGGACTGTGGATCCACGGGTCGCGGGTTCGAGTCCCGTCACCCTCCCCATCTATTCAAGGAGGAAAACATGGAAATCTTGTCTGTGAGTAAAAGTATAGAAAGCTTAGATATACCTATCGCTGTTCTACTTTATGAGGATGATCAATCAAACCTTAGCTACCTTGGTGATTTACAGCAAGAAGTAAAAATGCTTATGCAGGCAGAAAACTTTAAGGGAAAAGAAGATTCTGTATCCAAGATAAACTTGATAAAAAACCAAAACGTGGTAACCATCTACTTGGGAGGTTTGGGTAAAAAAGAGAAGGTTAGCCTTGACAATTTTAGAAGAACCACTGCGCTGATCGTAAAGAGGGCAAAGAGGGACAAGGTAAAAGATTTACTTATTTATGCCGGAGAGAAGCTAAGCGAAGAAGTTTCAAAGGCTATAGTAGAAGGTGCCATACTGGGAGATTACACCTTTGACAAGTATAAAACCAAGAACAACGAAGAGGAAAAAGGGAAGATCTCAAAGATTGAACTTTACGGTGGAGACGAGAGGGGAATAACCGTGGGCAAAATACTGGCAGAAGCTCAGAGGTTTGTTAGGGACTTGGTAAATGAGCCGGGAAACGTGATAAATCCAATAACCTTGGCGGAAATTGCCAAAAAACTTGCCGAAGAATACCATTTAGAGTGTAGGATCTACGACGAGAAGGAAATTCAGGAGATGGGTATGATGGCCCTTTGGAGTGTGGGGAAAGGCTCTGCCACACCACCCAGGTTTATCCATCTTACTTACAAGCCAGAAGGGGAGCCAAAGGACAGAATAGTTTTTGTGGGTAAAGGGCTTACCTTTGACAGCGGGGGACTAAACATAAAGACGGGAGACTACATGAGGACGATGAAGATGGACAAAGCGGGCGCATGCACGGTCCTTGGCATACTAAGGGCGATAGCCGAGCTAAAGCTTCCGGTAGAAGTTCATGGAGTAATAGGAGCGGCGGAGAACATGCCAAGTGGCACAGCCTACAGACCTGACGACATAATAAGAGCTATGAACGGAAAGACCATAGAGATAGACAACACCGACGCAGAAGGTAGGGTAACCTTGGCAGATGCCCTCTCTTATGCTTCTAACCTTGGACCATCCAGGATAGTGGATATGGCAACGCTCACTGGAGCCTGTGTGGTAGCTTTGGGAGAATACACCGCTGGGCTCTTCACCAACGACGATGAGTTTGGGGATGAGTTTCTTAAGATCTCAAAGGACACAGGGGAAAGACTTTGGAAACTGCCGATGGATGACAAAAAGCTCAGGGAAAAAATAAAAAAAGGAAATGGAGACGTGCTAAACAGTGGGGGAAGATACGGCGGAGCTATAACCGCTGCCATGTTTTTGGAGGAGTTTGTTAAAGAGGGCATAAAGTGGATCCATCTGGACATAGCAGGTCCTGCTTACTTCAAAGAAGAATTTGGTTATTACTCAAAGGGAGCCACAGGCTTTGGGCTTAGAACCTGTGTGGAGTATATTATTCGTAAATACTCATGAAGATTTTAGTCCACGTTTGCTGTGCGCCGGATGCGGTTTATTTTCTCCAAAGGCTAAGGCAGGACTTTCCTCAGTCTGAAATAACCGCCTTTTTCTACGACCCAAACATACATCCCTACGAAGAATATAAACTACGGCTTGTAGAGACAAAAAGAGTATGTCAGAGCTTGGGGATAAAGCTGGTGGAAGGAGAGTATGATGTGGAAAACTGGCTCAGGGCTGTGAAAGGCTTAGAGGACGAGCCAGAGAGGGGCAAACGGTGTGAGGTGTGCTTTGACTACAGACTTTCAAGGTCCCTTGAGTATGCAAAGCAGGTCGGAGCTTCTTATTACACCACCACTTTACTTATGAGCCCGAAAAAGGACTTTAAGGTTCTCTCTGAAGTGGGCTCTAACCTTGCCAAAAACTTTGGAGTGGAGTTCTTAGCCTTAGACTACAGAAAGGGTGGGGGCACGCAGGAGATGTTTAGGCTTTCCAAAAATATGGAGATCTATCATCAAGACTATTGCGGATGCATTTACGGTCTTTTTAAGCAAAAGAAGGAAAAAGCCATGTGGGACCTTGTGTCCTTTTTGGGCAGAAGAAGGCCAGCAAGCAAAGAGGAAAGGCTTTTTATAAAGGAGCTAAGACTTTTTGCGGAAGACTTGGGTTTGAAGTGTAAAGAGTGGGAGTTTTCCTTCATAAACTGGAAGCTCCTGCACGCAAGCCTCAAAGTTGGAGAAAGCTCTATACCCTTTTTAGTTCAACCCTTTTCAAGGGCCATAAAGGGTACGCTGAAGGCTGACGTGGAAGAAGTTATAGAAAATACCTTATATTACAACAAGGGAGGGTTGAAGGTGGTGTTGGTAGAAGAGCTAAAGGATATGCCCCTGGAAGAGGTAAGTCCTATGGCGGATCCCACCTTTTTGGTAAGTATGGAACAAAAGGAGAAACTCTTAAACAATCGCATATCTGCAGAGCTTCAAGCAGAAATCTGTTGGGATACATCTTCAGTTTTGCTGATAGGAGATGAGAACTCGGAACTTCTGATAGGCTTTCCGGCAGATACGCTGCAGGACGGAAGCGGAGTAAGTCTTGAGCAAGTGTGTAGATTTATAGAAAGTAAGCTTATGGAAATAAAAGAAAAAAGGTTAAGTATAGCCCTTTTGGGTGCCCAATCCTTTGCAAAAGCAGGTAGTAAGTTCCTAAAGGAGCGTGTAGGAAGAGAGCCTAATATGCTTGTGGATTATCGTAGTCAAAACGCTTTGATTCCATCCAAATAAGGTCCATTTCCTGTAGTGTCATACTTTTAAGATCCTTTCCAAGCTCCTTTGCCCTTCTTTCTAAGAATCTAAAACGCCTTTCAAACCTATTGTTTGCCTCCTGTAAGCACTCTTCCGCATCTACTTTTAAAAACCTTGCAAGCTCCACAACAGCGGTAAGCACATCTCCTAACTCGTGCTTTATCTCCTTTGTGTTTCCACCCTTTATGGCGTCTTTCAGCTCTTTCATTTCCTCTTCTATCTTTTCAAAAACTTGCTCTATGCTTTCAAAGTCAAAGCCCACCAAGCTTGCCCTGTCCTGAAGCTTTTGGGACCTCATCAAAGCAGGAAGGCTTTTTGGCACTCCGTCTAAAACACTCTCCCTTTCTTTTGCTTTATTTTCTTCCCACTTGCTCAAAGCCTCTTGAGCAGATTCTGCTCCAAACACATGAGGATGCCTTTTTACCAGCTTTTCATTCAAGGTTTCTATCACCTCCCACACATCAAAGGCACCTCTCTCCTTTGCTATTTGGGAATGGAAGATCACCTGAAGAAGTACATCTCCTAACTCCTCTTTTAGCTTCTGGTCGTCCCTACTGTCTATCGCATCCAAAAGCTCATAAGCTTCTTCTATCATGTACTTTTTAAGGCTTTGGTGAGTTTGCTTGCTATCCCACGGACATTTTTCCCTTAAGGTTTGCATTATTTTTAAAAGCTCTTCAAAGGGCGTCATACCTCTAAGGTTTTTATATGCACGTCTTTAAGTTGCTTTGGAGAAACATAGTCTGGCGCTCCTGTCAAAGGACAGGTGCCCTTCTGAGTTTTTGGAAAAGCTATAACATCCCTTATAGAATCCAAGCCCAGCATGATTGCCAAAAGCCTATCCAAACCTATGGCCAAGCCTCCGTGGGGTGGCGCTCCGTAGCTGAGAGCCTTCAGAAGAAAACCAAACTTTTCTTCTACCTCTACTTCAGACAGGTTTAAGAGTTTGAAAATTTTCTCTTGCAAGTCTTTTCTGTGAATACGTATGGAACCCCCGCCCACCTCGTAGCCGTTGATCACAAGGTCATAAGCCCTTGCTCTAATTGAATGCACCAGCCTTTTTTTCTCCTCAAGGTCTTGAGTGTGAAGAGCTTGATAAAGCTTTGGTATGTCTTCTTCTTTTGGAGAAGTAAAGGGGTGATGCAAAGAGACGAACCTTCCTTCTTCCTCGTCCCACTCCATAAGCGGGAAATCCACAACCCACAGAAAATCAAAGCCATCCTTCGCAAGTTTAAAGCTTTTGGCAAGATGAACTCTTAGATTACCCAAAACTTTATAGACCAATTCCTTTTTGCCTGCTGAAAAGAGTATAGTGTCTCCTGCTTTCGCCTTTGTTCTTTCAAGCACAGCTTTTACCTCTTCCTCTTTTAAGAACTTCACTATGGGAGAAGTTAGTTTACCATCCTCTACCCGTATCCAAGCCAGGCCCTTTCCACCTAAGGATTGAACAAAACCAGTAAGCTCCTCTATCTGACTCCTTGACAGTTCTCCAGCGTTGAAGTTTATAGCCTTTACCGTTCCACCGCTTTCTATGGCTTCTTTAAAGACCTTAAAGTTGGTGTTTTTAAAAACATCCTCCAGATTTACCAGCTCAAGCCCAAACCTTCTGTCGGGCTTGTCGGTTCCGTACCTTTCCATACACTCAAAGTAGCTGATCCTGTCAAAAGGTGTTTTTACCTCTATCCCCAAAAGCTCCTTAAATAGGGTCTTTATTAGCTCCTCTGTGATACCAATGACATCTTCCTCATCCACAAAGGACATTTCAAAGTCTATCTGCGTAAATTCCGGCTGTCTGTCTGCCCTTAAATCTTCATCCCTCAAACACTTTACTATCTGAAAATACCTATCCAACCCAGCTATCATAAGAATTTGTTTGAAGAGCTGGGGAGATTGGGGAAGAGCGTAAAACTTTCCGGGTTGCAACCTTGAAGGAACCAAAAAGTCCCTTGCTCCCTCCGGCGTGGATTTAGTAAGCAAAGGTGTTTCTACCTCTACAAAGCCGTTCTTTACGAACACATCCCTTATAACCTGATAGGCTCTGTGCCTAAAAAGGATGTTTCTTTTCATTGCCTCCCTTCTAAGGTCAATATACCTGTAGCGCAGTTTTGTCTCTTCAGATACCGCCGTTTCTTCTTCTACGGGAAAAGGCAACACTTCAGAAGTATTAAGAACCTCTATTTTTTCAACCAAAACCTCCAGCTTTCCTGTCTTTAGCTTTGGGTTTTCTGTTCCCGGTGGTCTTTTTCTCACCTTTCCCTTCACGCACACCACATCTTCCACACCAAGTTTGTCCGCTATATCGTAAACTTCGGGAGAGATAAGCTCTTCCACTACCACCTGCACTATTCCCTCCCTGTCCCTTAGGTCCAAAAACACCACTCCCCCGTGGTTCCTAACCCTATGAACCCAACCGCAAAGCACTACTTCTTTTCCCAGATCCTCTTCCGATACAAGCCCGCAGTATTTAGTTCTTTTCATCACGAAGATATCTATTATAAACCTTCAAGACAAAATCCACTCCTTCTTCCAAACTCATGCGATCCATATCCACTTCCACCCATCCCTGTTTTCTGAACCACCTTATCTGTCTCTTTGCATACTCTTTGGTGTTTTTTATTATCCTTTCGACCGCATCTTCTAATTTTATTTCTCCCCTAAGGTACGGCACAAGCTCTTTGTAGCCTATAGCCTGCTGGGATGTCAGAAAGTTTTCAAAGCCCATTTCCAAAAGTTTTTTAACCTCCTCCAAAAGACCTCCCTCTATCATTCTTTTTACCCTCTGCTCAATCCTTCTGGATAAACTTTCCCAAGAGCGCTTGATGTAAAATCCAACAAAACTAAACCTTGGATTTTGCCATCTGTGAAAGAAAGAAAAAGGCTTTCCAGTCTGAAGAAATACCTCCAAGGCTCTGACTATTCTCCTTGTATCCTCAGGATGGACCTTTTTTGCGTAAGTTGGGTCCACTGCCTTCAGTTTTTGGTAAAGGTATGCGCTGCCCTTCCTTTCGGCTACAGAATACAGCCTTTTTCTCAGATTCCAATCTGGCTCTGGTGTGTTTGCAAGACCGTAGAGTAAAACCTGAAAGTACAGGTAAGTGCCACCACAGAGAATGGGAACCTTCCCCCTGTCTTTTACATCCTCTATAGCCCTCAGGGCTAAATTTTCAAACAGTTTGGCGTCAAAGTACTCTCCCGGTTTTAATATATCTACTAAATGCTGTTTTACCCTGCAGTCTTTTTGCTTGGCAGTCCCTATGTCCATGTACTTGTAGACTGCCATTGAATCTACACTTACGATCTCTGCACCTATCCTGCTGGCTAAAGCGCAGGCAAGCTCAGACTTACCGCTGCCCGTAGGACCCCCTATAAGCAGGATGTTAAATTGATTCAAAGTCTTTTAAGTACTTAGCCCTCGCGGGATGTCTTAGCTTTCTGATAGCCTTGTTTTCTATCTGCCTTATTCTCTCCCTCGTTACGTTGAACATCTTACCTATTTGCTCTAAAGTGTATTCGGTGCCGTCCACAAGGCCGTATCTGTACATTAAAATCTCCCTTTCCTTTTCGCCCAACGTCTGGAGAACCTTTATCAATTGTTCCCTTAGCAATCTTCTGGTAGCCTCTTCCTCCGGTGAAGGTACGCTCTTGTCCTCTATGAAGTCCTTCAGATGGGCATCCTCGTCGTCTCCTATGGGAGTTTCCAACGACACCGGTTCTTGGGAGATCCTCATGACCTTTCTTGCCTTTTCTATAGGTATTCCTAAATACTTTGCAACTTCCTCCGCCAGCGGTTCCCTACCCAGCTCTTGGAATAGCTTTTTGTGAGCTTTGGTTATGTCGTTTATCGTTTCTATCATATGAACAGGTATTCTTATGGTCCTTGCTTGGTCTGCTATAGACCTAGTTACCGCCTGCCTTATCCACCACGTGGCATAGGTAGAAAACTTGTATCCCTTTCTGTAGTCGTACTTATCCACCGCCTTCATCAGACCTATATTACCCTCTTGTATAAGGTCCAAGAAGGGCAAACCTCTATTTACATACTTTTTAGCTATAGAAACCACGAGCCTAAGGTTGCACTTTACCATTACCTGCTTTGCCTGAATTGCCTTCGTTCTACCTTCTTTTATTATTTGCGTGACTCTCTTTATTTCGTCGGGCAAGATTCCAAGTTCTTTTTCTAACTCTTTAAGTTCCTTTTGTATTGCCAAGAACTCACTTTTTAGCATTTGTAATCTTGCAAAGTTGTATCCAGCCCTTTCTGCCTTTAACTGCAACTCCACGTTATAGTCGCACTCCTTTATTAGCTGCTCTATGTCTGGATGGATCTTTTCAAGTTTTACTTTTCTCTGCTCGTATTCTTTTAGCTTTTTGTTGTACTTTTGATAAAGGTTTAGAAGCTCGTCCGCTATCCTTTCAAACTTTGAGTATTTTAGCTTCATTTCCTTGAGTATTCTGTTCATTTTTGCGTGTTTTTTTAAGTACTCCTTTTTATACTCAGGAAGTTTGTAAGAAAGATACAGGTCCCTCCAGTAAAGCGCATCCTTGTATGCCTTTGCCAATTCTAAGCCTTTTTGTATAAACTGTCTTTCTAACTGTTCGTGTGATTCTTCATACTCTTCCACAGTTTTGCTCTCGTCAAAGGTGTCCATAATGTCCTGAACCCTTAGCTTTCCGTTGCATACATTTGCCCACTCCCTCAAAACTCTCTCCACCAAAAAGGAAGTTCTCAGAAGCCCCCTTCTCATTATCTTTCTACCCATCTCTATCTGCTTAGCATACTTTATCTCCTCTTCCCTTGTTAAAAGGGGTATTTTCCCCATTTCTCTGAGATAAAGCCTTACAGGATCGCCGTCCTTGGACGTTTGCAAAAGGTGGTCGGTAGATACCAAGAAATCCTCATCCTTTGTTATTTCTTTAGCTTCTTCCTCAGTTTCAAGAAGCTTGATACCTCTTTCCTGAAGAAAATCCATTACCTCTTCGTAAAGCTCCGTGTCAATCAGACTATCGCCCAATGCCTCGTTCAACTCATCGTAAGTAACGTAGCCTTTTTCTCCCAAGGAGATAAGCTTTTTCATAAGACTTTTGTTAATCATCCTTTACCTCCTCTATTCAAAACTTTATAATATAGGTCTGGGCGTGCATTATTGCAACAGATTTTGGACCTCTTCATCTTCCACTTGTCTAAAATCCCTGTAAAACATTCCTACCGCAAAAGGAGAAGAGGTAGTAGAGTGATAGCAATAAACTTCATCTGCATAATTTTTTAATCTTTCTTCAGTATCTTTTGGGCAGACTGGCACTGCCACTATCACCCTTTTGGCGCCCTTTCTCTTTAGATACTTTACTCCAGCTTCTACGGTCATACCGGTAGCTATACCGTCATCCACCACAATAAACTCTACTTCTTCAAATTGGGATATTTTACCCTTTTCAAATTTCCTTTCTCTGTCCCTTATCTTCTTCAGCTCTTCCTGTGCGACCTTCTTTATGGTCTCTGGTGTTAGCCTAAAGTACTCAACCGTGTTTTTGTCTAAGTATATTTCCCCATCTGGGTCTATAGCACCAAAGGCTAATTCTGGATTTTCTGGAACACCGAGCTTTCTGACTATTAGAACACCCAATGGACAACCCAAAATCTTTGCCGCCTCCTTTGCCACAACCACTCCCCCTCTGGGTATACCAAGGACCACACACGCTCCTTTCCTTTTCAATCTATCTTTTAACCACTCACCGAGGATCCTACCAGCCTCTTGCCTATTGCTAAAAATCATACATTTGTATTAATTTATGCCGTTAAAATATTTCCGCCATGAAAACATACAAAGGATGCAAGATACCGGAGGAACTCTATTACGATATAGAAAATCAAGTGTGGTATAAAATAGAAGAAAAGGGCTTGGTCCGTGTGGGGGCAACGGACGTAGGACAAACAAGGGCAGGTAAGATGGTAAATGTGAGGATAAAACCACCGGGCAAACAGGTGCCAAAGGGAAAACCCATTGCCTCCTTGGAAAGCGGTAAATGGACAGGTCCTATACCTGCTGTCATAGAGGGGGAGATAGTGGAAAGAAACGAAAGGCTCTTTGACGAGCCTGAACTTATAAACGAAGATCCCTATGGAGAGGGATGGATAGCTGTAATAAAACCCACTAACCTTGAAAGGGATCTAAAGGACTTGGTAACTGGAGAGATAGCCTTAGAGAGAATGAAGGAATACATAGATAGAGAAGGGGTGGAGTGCAAAGGTTAAAGACATCCAAACTTTTCCCTTATTTTCTTAGCGACGTAAGGATGGACTAAGCCTTCTAACTTTCCGCAGTAGCTGGCTATGTCTCTGACTATGGTAGAGCTTATGTGTATGTATTCCTGAGAAGGCATCATAAATATGGTTTCTACGCCTGCAAGCTTGTTGTTATTTAATGCTATCTGAAGCTCGTATTCAAAATCGGTAAATAGCCTAACTCCCCTGACTATTACCTTTATACCCTCTCTTTGCATAAAATCTACAAGCAAGCCCTCAAAGCCCTTTACCTCCACCTTCGTACCCAGGTCCTCAACCATAACTCTGAACATGTCCAGCCTTTCCTCAAGGTCAAACAGCAGGTGTTTTCTGGGGCTTTTAGCTATGGCTACCACTACCTTGTCAAACAACGCACAGCTTCTTTTGACTATGTCAAGGTGTCCCAAATGGGGTGGGTCAAAGGTCCCCGGATAGACCACACTCATCATCTTCTTTCCTCCAGATAGACAGGGCGGTATCTCCATAAGTTTTTACCTTTTCTGCTTCAAAGTTTTGATTTTTTCTGTGTTCAAGTATAAAAATACCACCTTTAGAGAGCTTTTTAAGCGCAACTTCTATTAATTTTTTGTAATTCTGATAATCATATGGAGGATCTGCAAAAATTATGTCTGGTGAGCTTTCAAAGGACTCTAAAAATTTTATAGCATCGGAAACTTTCGCATTGCCGCCTTTTTCTTTTATTAATTGAGCTAACTTTCTGTTTTTTTCCACAAAAATTACCTTAGCCCCCCTTTCCATAGCCATAAAACCCATCTGACCGCTTCCGGCAAATAGGTCTATGAATAGCTTTCCCTCTATATCTCCCAACATGTTGAACACAGCTTGCTTAACCATAGAAGAGGTGGGTCTAAGTTTAGATCTTCTACTTGATTTTTTCATAAAAGTTATTATAATTTGTATTCTTTGTTAAAGGAGGTTTTTGTTATGGTTTGGCTTGTCA
Source organism: Thermocrinis sp. (assembly GCF_036781485.1). NCBI lineage: Bacteria > Pseudomonadati > Aquificota > Aquificia > Aquificales > Aquificaceae > Thermocrinis > Thermocrinis sp. The sequence goes on along the minus strand of NZ_DAIQAX010000004.1, from coordinate 7,505 downwards.
AAATTTTAAAAAACCTTGACAAGGAGGAAAGGAAATGGCAAAGACCCTCGGACTGCATATCTTAGCGGACCTGCACGGCATTAACCCTGATCTGATTGACAGGGTGGAAGATATTAAACACCTCTTGGAAACCGCAGTAAGAGTAGCAGGTCTTACCAAGATCTCCTCTCACTACTATCAATTCCAACCACATGGAGCTACGGGGGTTATCCTCTTGGCTGAATCGCACATATCCATCCATACCTGGCCAGAACATGGTTTAGCTACTGTGGATGTTTATACCTGCGGGGATCCATCTAAGGCTTACAAAGCCATGGATTACATAATATCTACCTTAGAGCCCACTAGGATAGACAAGCAAGTGCATGAGAGGGGATTGATAGGTAGTTACGAGGGTTCAGATTTGCAAAGCGTTCTTTTAAAGGTATAAATTTTACATTCTTGGGAGATAAAAAATGTTTAACTTTACAGAAGAGCAAATAAAAAGATATGCTAGGCACATTATACTGCCCGAGGTAGGTGGTAAAGGGCAGGAAAAGCTTCTGAAGTCAAAGGTCTTGGTCGTAGGTGCGGGAGGTTTGGGTTCTCCCTCCATACTATACTTAGCCGCCGCTGGTGTTGGAACCATTGGCATAGTAGATTTTGACGTGGTGGATTTTTCTAACCTGCAAAGACAGATCATCCACAACACGGATAGAGTGGGGATTCCAAAGGTAGAGTCTGCAAGGCAAACGGTGGAGAGACTAAACCCAGACGTGAAGGTAATAACTTACAACACTCGCATAAATAAAGAAAACATCTTGGACATAATCAAGGACTACGACGTGGTTTTGGATGGGACCGATAACTTCCCCACCAGATTTCTAATAAACGATGCGTGCTACTTTGCGGGAAAGCCCTTGGTTTCCGCAGCCATGCTTAGGTTTGAAGGTCAAATCTCAGTGTTTGACTTTAGAAAGAAGGAAGAGTCACCTTGTTATAGATGTCTGTTTCCAGAGCCTCCCCCACCAGGTTTGGTCCCTTCCTGCCAAGAAGCAGGCATCCTTGGATCCATAGGTGGCATCATGGGTTGCATACAGGCCACAGAAGCCATAAAGCTCCTTCTTGGAATAGGTGAGCCACTGGTGGGTAAGCTTCTCATAATGGACGCCCTTTCTATGGAATTCAGAAAGGTTAAATTAAGAAAGGATCCAAGCTGTCCACTTTGCAGTGAAAAGGCAGTCATCAAAGAGCTCGTGGAATACGAGCAGGTCTGCGATATACATTTCTAAAGTATGAGATTGGGTGTAAACATAGACCACGTAGCTACACTAAGACAAGCCCGAAGGACCTTTGAGCCAAGTCCGGTGTTTGCTGCCCTGATAGCCCAGCAGGCGGGTGCTCATCAGATAACACTGCATTTAAGAGAGGACAGAAGACACATCCAAGACGAAGACCTAAGGCTCATAAAACAGTTAGTTAAAATTCCTGTAAATCTTGAGATGGCACCTACGGAGGAGATGAAAAACATAGCCCTTGAAGTGAAACCAAACAGAATAACCTTAGTGCCAGAAAGAAGGGAGGAGATAACTACGGAAGGCGGTTTGGATGTGGTAAGGTTAGAAGGCTTTTTGAAAGACTACCTTAAAGAAATAAAACTTGCTAACATTGAGGTGTCTCTTTTTGTGGAACCAGAAGAAGAGCAGATAATTGCTTCAAAGGCGGTTGGTGCAGATGCGGTAGAGCTACACACCGGAAGATACGCCAACCTTTGGAACGAACACAAAAAAGAGGAAGCAAGAGAGGAGCTTCAAAGGCTGAAAAAAGCATCCATACTGGCTAAAGAACTAGGTTTGAGAGTCTACGCAGGACACGGACTAACTTACCAGAACGTGTCAGACTTAGTAAAAGAGCTAAAAGACTACGTAGAAGAGCTAAATGTTGGACACTCCATAGTTTCCAATGCGGTTCTCTTTGGCTTTGAAAGGGCGGTAAGAGAGTTCATTGATAGAATAAAATCGGGATTATAATATGTCTATTAGTCCCCGTAGCTCAGGAGGATAGAGCGCGAGATTCCTAATCTCGAGGTCGGAGGTTCGACTCCTCCCGGGGACGTTGGGCGATTAGCTCAGTGGTAGAGCGCCATCCTCACACGATGGAGGTCGGAGGTTCGACTCCTCCATCGCCCATTTTATAATTTACTATGTGGAGCTCTTAGAACTTTGGAAGAAGCACTTAGAAAGGACGAGAAGCGAAAGGACTACTATAACTTACGTCAATGCTGTAAAGTCCTTTCTGAAGAGAGTCAGCACAGATAACCCACTTGAAGTTTCCTCAAAAGAACTTTACCAGTATGCAGATCTGTCAGAGCTTTCTGCTGCATCCCTTTTAACTCACTTTTCTGCCATCAGACATTTTTATAAATTTTTGACCAGAAGAGGATTTTTACCTAAGGATAGCTTTTCTGAAATAGAAGAAGCTATAGAGGATATAAAGGAAGATTATGGTTTGCACACACTTTACAGAAAGCCAAAGGCGTTAGAAAAAAGTCAGTTAGAAAGGATCTTCCAAAAAGTTAAAGGCTCTAAGTACGAGAACATATACAGACTATTCTTATACAGTGGAATAAGACTTTCAGAATATAAAAGTCTTAGGCCTGAGCACTTTTTCTTGGATAAGAGCGGTATATACTGGATACATCTACCTGCGGAGATAACTAAAAGAAAAAAGGAAAGAATGGCGCCCTTGATAGGCCCCTCAAGGGAAGAAACTTACAGATTTACTGAAGGTCTAAGCAGATTTTTGGAAAACTACGAAGATACGCTAAGCGTAAATGCAGCTTCTCTACAAGTTTACACAAACCGGCTTTCCAAGAAGCTTGGTTTTCACTTCTCTTTACACAGTTTCAGACATACGTACATCACAAACCTTATAAACCAAGGATTCCCTGCAGAACTGGTTAAAGAATTTGCAGGGCACGCCAACATTAAAACCACCATAGACATTTACTATCGTTTCAGTCCAGAGAGGGCAAAGGCTGTAGTAGAGAACTTTCTGAAAGGATGAAGTTTTTCTCAATCACCATTTTTCCAAACTTGTTTGAATGCTTTTGCCAATACGGAATAGTTTCTCAGGCTATAAAAAAAGGTATGTTAGAAGTGATAACCATAAACCCCAGGAACTATGCACCAAAGGGTAAGGTGGATGACTATGCCTACGGCGGACATCCAGGAATGGTTCTAAAGCCTGAACCTATACTGCTGGCTTACGAAGACTTAGTTTCTAAGTATGGAAAACCTTATACTGTAATAGCCCAACCTTGGGGCAAGCCAATTACCCAAGAGGACTTAGACAGGCTTTCTAAGTTAGACAGTCTGCTGGTAATATGCGGAAGGTATGAGGGCATTGACGAGAGAGTTAGCTTTTTAGCGGACGAGGAGCTATCTTTGGGGGATTTTGTGCTTTCCGGAGGGGAGATCTTTGCTTTAGCCCTTTTGGAAGGAGTGGCAAGACTTTTGCCCGGCGTTTTGAGTGAGCCAGAGAGCATAAAAAAAGATTCTTTCAGAAGGTGGCTGGGCGCACCTGTCTATACAAGACCAGCTGAGTTTAAGGGAATGAAGGTGCCCCAAGTTTTACTGTCTGGCAATCACAAGCTGATTGAGCTTTGGGAGCTTTGGCACTCCATAAAAAGAACCGTTGAAAAAAGACCAGACCTTGTACCTGAAGATCTGTCCCCCCTGGAGGAGGATATGCTAAAAGCCATAAAAAAAGGTCTTTCTTTTGAAGAGTGGATGGAAGGAAAGAAACCATGATTCTCTTTGTAGTAGAATCTTTCACAAAGGCAAAGACCATAAGCAAGTATTTAGGAAAGGAATATCTGGTAAAGGCTTCGGGAGGACATATCAAAGACCTACCAGAGGATGAGCTAGGAGTTGACTTAGAAACTCTTACTCCTTTTTTTGGGTGGAGAAGAGGCAAAAGAAAGGTCTTTGAAGACATAAAAAGGCATGCCATAAATTCTGAGCTTATTCTCCTTGGAACAGACCCAGACAGAGAGGGGGAAGCCATATCTTACTTTTTCTGGGAAGAGCTAAGGAAGACGAAAAAACCAATATATAGGGTTTATTTCTACGAAGTGACGGAGGAGGCAATAAAAAGGGCCATAAGGGAAAAAAGGGGTATAGACTTCAACCTTGTTAAAGCCCAGTTTGCAAGAAGGGTTTTAGACAGATTGATCGGATACTTACTTTCCCCTGAGCTTTGTAAAAAGCTTAGGCAAAAGGGACTTTCTGTGGGAAGGGTACAGTCTCCTGCTTTGAGGCTGATAGTTGAAAGGGAAAGGGAAATACAAGCTTTCAAGAAGAAAAAGTTTTACTATGTAAAGGTCCTTTTTGAGGACTTCCATGCCTATTTGGAGGTAAGGTTTGAAAAGCCGGAAAATGCTAAACCTTACATGGAAAAGCTAAAAGACGCCTTCTTTGAAGTAAAGCGGGTGGAAAAGCGGCAGGAAAAGGTAGCACCACCAAAGCCTTTTAACACTCCAGAGCTTCAAAGAGCTTCCAACGAGAGGTTAAAGCTGAGTGTGGATAAAACGATGAAGATTGCCCAGGCGCTTTACGAAGAGGGTTTTATAACTTACCCAAGAACGGATGCCCACCGCATGAACGAAAAAAAGGCTCAGGAATTTTTGGCTTGGATAGAAAAGCACCACGGAAAGGATTACGTGGGAACCCTCAGAAGGTTTAAAGAGAAAGCTCACGTGCAATCCGCCCACGAGTGCATAAGACCCACAAACCTTTACAAAAAACCGGAAGGCAAAGAAGAACTCTTGCTCTTTGAGTTGATAGTTGGGAGGACCTTGGCAAGCCTATCCACGCCTGCCATCTTGGAAAACCAAAGGGTAACTTTGGTTCCCATAGGGCAAGAAAACCTTGAAATAGTTGCCAAAGGAAGGGTGCTGATCTTTGACGGTTGGTCTAAATTTTATCCGCACGACTTTCTACAGCAAAAACTGCCAGAGCTTGAAAAGGGACAAATCCTAAAGCCAAAGCAGGTCCTTTTGGAAGAAAGACAAACCCAACCACCCAGGAGATACACAGAAGGAAGCCTTGTAAAAAAACTGGAAGACCTGGGCATAGGAAGACCATCAACCTACTCCACTATAGTAAAAACCCTAAAGGAAAGGGGTTATGTGGTGGTAGAAAAGGGTGAGCTAAAGCCTACTCCTATAGCCTTTCAGGTGATGGACTTTCTTATGCAAAACTCTCCAAAGCTCGTAGATTACAGCTATACCGCTAAGATGGAAGAGCTTTTGGACCTGGTGGAAGAAGGTAAAAAGGATTGGAAAGAAACGGTGAGACATCTTTTTAACGAAATCACAGCTGGAAGTCTTTACCAAGATAAACTTCTCTAACCTTTCGATTTTCTATTACCTGCCAAGGTTCTCCTTGGGCTAAAATGGTCCCTTCTGAAATAATATACACCCTATCCACCGCCTTTATGGTTTCTCTGACGTTGTGGTCTGTTATGAGAATGCCTATGTCCTGGGTTTTTAGGTTAAGAATTAGCTGCCTTATGTCCGCTACCATTATGGGGTCTATGCCCGCAAAGGGCTCGTCAAAGAGTATGTATTTGGGTTTTGGTATAAGACAGCGGGCAACTTCTAACCTTCTCTTTTGGCCTCCGGACAAGCTTCCCGCTTTTTGATTTCTTAACTCGTAAAGTCCAAAGTCTGTTAAAAGCTCTTCTGCCCTTGCCAGCTGGCCTTCTTTGCTTTCTTCAAAGAACTCTAAAAAGATGAGCAAGTTTTCCATAACACTTAGATCTTCAAAGAGCGTATGCTCCTGTGGAAGAAAGGATAGGCCTTCCTTTGCCCTTTTGTGGGCAGGCATGTTTGTTATATCTTTACCTTCCAGCTCTATTTTTCCTTCATCTACCGGTAAAAAGCCCACCAGACAGTTAAAAAGTGTGGTTTTTCCCGCACCGTTGGGACCCAAAAGTCCAACCACCTCTCCCCTTCTTACGTATAGACTAACCCCCTTTAAAACTTCCCTGTATTTGTATCTTTTCTTTATACCGTCAGCAACAAGCAACTCTTTCAATTATATCTTCGTAAGTTTCCCTTCTTCTTATTACCTTCACGCTTCCTTTCTCCACCAAAACCTCACAAGCTCTTGGTCTTGCGTTGTATTGGGAAGACATGGCAAAGCCGTAAGCTCCCGCAGAAAGCACCGCCAGATAATCTCCCCTTTCAACGTAAGGAATTTCCCTATCCAGAGCCAAAAAGTCCCCAGTTTCGCATATGGGACCCACCACATCAGTTTTTATGTATTTTGAGTTTCTTTCCATCACAGGCACTATGTGATGGTAGGCAGAATATATAGCTGGTCTTATAAGGTCGTTCATACCCGCATCCACTATCACAAAATGCTTGTGTCCTTTATCCTTTAGAAACTGCACCTGAGTTATCAAGATGCCCCCATTCCCCACTATGGACCTTCCGGGCTCTAAAATTATCTGAGCTTTTACATCTTTTAGGCTTGGCATTATGGCGTGGGCTAAATCTTCTGGCTCTGGGTTTGCCTGATCTGGCTGATACTTTATACCCAAGCCACCACCAAGGTCTAAATACTTTATATCAAACCCAGACTTGCTTAAATCCCAGTAAAGTTCTACTACCTTCTCCGCCGCCTCTATGTAAGGAGAAACGTCCAGTATTTGCGAGCCAATGTGACAGTGTATCCCGACGATCTCTAAGTTTTTCAGCTTCCTTGCGTATTCGTACTCCTTCTTTGCCTGCTTTATGTCTATGCCAAATTTACTTTTCTTCATACCAGTGGATATGTAAGGATGGGTTTTAGGATCTACGTCTGGATTTACCCTTATGGCTATTCTGACTTTCTTGCCTAGCTTTTGCCCCACGTCGTTTAGCACATCAAGTTCCATAGAGGACTCCACGTTGAACATCAAAACGTCTTGCTTAACCGCAAACTCTATTTCCTGAACTGTCTTTCCCACACCCGCATAGACTATCTTAGAAGACTCTACTCCTGCCTTTAAAGCCAAGTAAAGCTCACTACCAGAAACCACATCCGCACCAGCTCCTTCCTCTTTGGCTAAGGCTATTATTGAAGGATTAAAGTTTGCCTTTACCGCATAGCATATGAGAGCATCCGGGAAGGCTTTTCTGTAAGCTTTTATTCTATCTCTGATGTAAGAAGCACTATAGACGTAAAGCGGAGTGCCAAACTCCTTTGCCAACTCTTTCAAAGAAACCTCTTCTAAATGAAGTTCTCCACCTTTGTACTCAAGGTAGGGATTATACTCTTTCAACAGCATAGTTTTTTATTCTACCACAGTTGCTCACTCACGGCAGAAAAAAGCTTTTGGAATTAAGACTTTGAAAGGATTCCCAACGAGTGATCTTAGAAAAGCCTTAACTTTCACGGTGGGCTAGGAACTAATACAAGTACAACACAAACACAACAAAAGGCAAAGTCTCCATCCCACACGGTGGGCTGGGAACG
>NZ_DAIQAX010000003.1:25805-132556 GCF_036781485.1 Thermocrinis sp. | reverse complement strand
CAGGCTTAGCAAAGCTCAACTTCTAACTTTCAACTCCACACGGTTCATTAGGAACCTCAAATCCTTACATCAATCAAAATAAGACATATCAACAATTTTGTCAAGGGGGTACCCCTCGCAAATGAAGGTATTTTTCCGGAAATTGGCGGTCGTGCAAAGTTGAGTGTGTTATTGTCAAATTTAAATCCTTGTCTCCCAACGCTTTGAGCAACTGTGCATAATTATGACTTTATGCAATTACATAATTATGACTTTATGTTTTTGCATAAAAGCATAAACTTAAAAACTTTGAGACTCAATAAAAAGAAAGCGGTGTTGTGAAGTAGAGGAATACCTCCCCTAAGGAAGACGCACCCTATTCAGTTGTCAATTTGACATGGGCCCCTTTTGGACCCACAGACAACTAATAGTATTATAACGCAAGCAAGGTACAGCGCGTCCTGTCTGAAAAACTTTTATGGCTCAAAGATTACAAAGGTTTTTTTCCTACCTTTTACTTTGCTTGCTGGTATGTCATCCCCTCTCAAAAGCTTTTGGTAAGCTTGTATCTTTGTTGGACCTTTTAAAGCAAAGATCACCACGCAGGAAAGGTTTAAGTATTCGTAGCTCAGAGAAACTCTTTTTGTTCCATCGGGCGCTGAAGAAATGCATACCTTTTCTGTAATTTTCTTACAATCTACTTTTGGAAACAAAGAGGCAGTATGTCCGTCTTCTCCAACTCCCAAAAGGGCTACGTCCAAACTTTCTGGCAAAAGCTCTGAATACTCTAAGCAAGCCCTATCTATTGGAAGGCTTGTATCCACCGGATAGAGCTTAGCCTTTTCTCCCAAGTTTTCTTTTATGTTTTTGTAGTTGCTTTTGTCAGAGTCCAGTGGAACAAACCTTTCGTCCGTCAGAAAAAAAGATAACTTTTCCCAAGGCAAGTTTTGGTTTGAAAGAAGCTTGTAAAATTCCATAGGTGTTTTACCCCCTGCCAGTGCAACGCTTATGCGGTCCTTTCTTCTGAGAAAAACATTAGAAAGCCTAAGGAATAGCCGAAGTAATCTTTTCTCCATCTACAAAATCCAGCTTCTGTTGTCCTTTTCCATAAGTTTTATAGCACCTTCGGGGATAGTATCTTCTTTATAGACCTCCACCTCCTCTTCTAAAAGCAAAGGTTCCACTTTCTCCCACATTACCTCTATCTCGTCCGCCCTTATGAAAAGGCTTTGGTCCGAATCTAATATGTCTTCAAGTAAGGTCTCGTAAGCCTCTGGTAAGGGTTGTCCTAAGGATTCTTCCAGGTTGTATTCCATAATGGTTTCTATTGGACACGCTATAAACCTACCCGTAGGTGGTCTCAGTTCAAAGGCTATGCTCAGGCTGTTCTTTGGTGCTACCTGAAAGGTTATGCGATTTTGCTTTGGCATGCAGTCCAGCAGGGAAATAAAACTTTTTGGAATTTCTTTAAACACCACTGTAATTTGAGTTAGCTTTTTACCAAGCTTTTTTCCGGTCATAAAATAAAAAGGCACGCCCTGCCACCTTAGGTTTTCAACGTAAGCCTTTACTGCCACGAAAGTCTCCGTGCGGGAGCTTTCCTTGGGATATCCTTCGTACTGTCCTTTGACAAACTCAGAGATGTTTAAACTTCTCAAAACTTTAACCTTTTCGTCCCTTATAAACTGGGGAGCCATAAGACAGGGAGGTTCCATCGCAGTAAAGGCAAGCATTTGCAAAATGTGGTTTTGCAACATATCCCTTACCGCTCCCACTTTGTCGTAGAAGTCTATTCTGTTTTCCACACCCACATCCTCTATTGCCACTATCTGCACATGGTCAATAAAGTTTTTGTTCCATACCCCCTCAAATATGGTGTTAGAAAACCTAAGGGAGAAGATGTTCTGAACAGTGTCCTTTCCCAAAAAGTGGTCTATTCTGTATATTTCCTCTTCTATGAAGTATCTGTAAAGAAGGTTGTTTAACTTTTGGGCAGAGCTTAGATCAAAACCAAAGGGCTTTTCTACCACCAGCTTTCTAGGATTGGAAAAGTTTCTTAGCAGTCTTCCAAGGTTTATTATGGTTTGTTCGTAGAGAAAGGGTGAAAGGGACAAATAAAATATTAACTCGTATCCCCTAAGCCCCTCCAAAACCTGACCCAATCTTAAGTAATCTTCCCACTTTAAGACATCAAAGGGAATGAAGTTGCAAAGAGTTCTAAAGTCTGGGTCTAAGCTACAGGCTATAGTTTCCCACTCCTCATTTTTGGAACGCGCCAACGAATAAACTACCTTTAAGTCCTCTCTGTTTTTTCTGATTTTTGCAAGTGCGGGCAGAAGTTTTTTCTTTGCCAGGTCCCCAGTGCCACCTAAGATGAATATTGCCTTAGGTCTATTCATCCTTCTTTATGCTGTGTCTTCCAAACTGATATCTTAAAACAGCCAAAAGTCTGTCCCTAAAGGAGTTTTCTTGTCTGGACCTGAAGCGCATGAAAAGTGAAAGGGCTATAGCTGGCACGGGCACTCCAAAATCCACCGCCTCTAAGGTGGTCCATCTACCTTCCCCCGTATCTTCCACATAGGGCTTTATGTTTTCAAGCTCCCCAAATTCTTCAAAGGACTTTTGGACAAGTTCCATAAGCCAAGATCTTATCACGCTTCCTGTGTTGTAAATTCTTGCCACTTCCTTTAAATCGTAGTTAAAACCACTCTCTTTTAGCAACTCAAACCCTTCCCCTATAGCCTCCATTATGGCATATTCTATGCCGTTATGAACCATCTTGGCAAAGTGTCCCGCTCCAGAAGGACCAAGGTAGGCATAACCTTTTCCTTCGTAAGAAAGGTCTTTTATTATAGGCTCTACAAAATCAAAAGCCTCTTTGTCCCCTCCCACCATAAGACAGTATCCCAGCTCCTCTCCATACACTCCCCCGCTTACTCCCACGTCCAAAAAGTAAATCCCTCTACTTTTTAGCTCTTCATACCTTTTTTGTGAATCTCTGTAGTAAGAGTTTCCACCGTCTATTAGAATGTCTTCTCTGCCAAGGTATGGCACGATTTCCTTTATTACTTCATCTACCACACTATGAGGAACCATAAGCCAAACCACCTTTCTTCCCTCAAAGAACTCTTTCACGTAGGACAAACTATCAAAAACTGAGAAATACCCACTTGCCTCTTCCCTACTCTTCTGATTTACATCAAAGCCACCGACCTTGTGTCCGAACCTAACAAGCCTCCTCCCTATCCCATGTCCCATCCTACCAAGACCTACTATGAAGATTTTTCCCATAACACCAAAGATTTTATCAAAACGTGAGCTTTGTCATCTTTTTTCTATGGTTTCCAATGTGATAATGAACGCATTGCACGAAGATGAGCTGGAGCTTATAAACGAGCTTCATCAAGCTTGCCAAGAGGGAAACGCAATGAGAAAGGAGGAATTGGTTCCTTTGCTTTACACTTGGGAGATTGAGGTTATAATTATTTTTGTTAGGAGAGGTGGCCGAGTGGCCGAAGGCGGCTCCTTGCTAAGGAGTTGTAGGGTTAATAGCCCTACCGCGGGTTCGAATCCCGCCCTCTCCGTTTAATCAGTTTCCAATTCTATCTCGCAGTCGTCCTTTTCTATGATCAGCTGACAGGTTAGCCTTCTGGTTTCTTCGTATTCCCCAATACGCCAAAGGGTTTCCTCTTCTGCCTCCGATGGCTCTGCCAGGCAGTCTAAACCTTTTTTTACCGTACACACACACACGCCACACTGACCGTCAGTGCATCCAAACTCTACACCCGCTTTTTCTATCTCGTGATGCAGTTCTCCAAACCTAACTCCGGGTGGAATCTCAAACACTTTCTTGTTAATCTTTACTTTAGCCATGGTGATTATTTTAAGCTTTATTTAAAAATACCAAAATGAGTTTAATCATCGGTTGGTTATAATTAAAGCTTGGAGGAGAGGCTATGAAAGATTGTTTGAAGTTAATAGAGATCTTAGAAGTTTCCACCACCGCACCCTCTGGATACAATCTTCAACCCTGGCAGGTAGTTGTGGTTATAGATAAAGAAAAAAAGAAAAAGCTTAAAGAGATATGCTACAACCAGCAAAAAGTAGAAGACGCAAGTGCCAATGTGGTCATAATAGCCAACACAAGAGCGGGTTTTGATAACGTGGATAGGGTTTTGGACAGTTGGATAGAGCTCGGATACATTCAGGCTTCTGCAAAGGAGCAGTTAAAAGAGACCATACATATAGGGTGGAGCGATCCCCAGAGGGCAAAGAAAAAAGCGGTAAGGGATGCTGCTCTTTTTGCTATGAATCTTATGATAACTGCGAGGGCGTATGGGTTGGAAACCCATCCTATGGAAGGATACAACGAGGTTAAACTAAGAGAATTTCTGGAACTCAAAGAACACCAAGAGCCCATCATGATAATAGCCATTGGCTACAAAGATCCAAACAAGACACTGCTACCCCGTGCGTACAGGTTTAAGTTTGAAGAATTTGGAAAAGTAGTATAGGAGGAGAGCTATGGGGAGAGTGTTAGTAATATACGATTCAAGAACTGGAAACACAGAAAAGATGGCCTTTCTTGTAGCAGAAGGTGCAAAAAGGGTGGAGGGAACGGAGGTAAGAGTTAAAAAGGTAGATGATGCCACAAAAGAAGACGTGCTTTGGGCTGATGGACTTGCGGTTGGTTCTCCTACAAACATGGGAGTTATCTCTTGGAAACTAAAAAGGTTCTTTGACGATGTTTTGGGAGAGCTCTGGGGAGAGATAGACGGCAAAATTGCCTGCGCCTTTTCCTCTGCCGGTGGCTGGGGCGGTGGAAATGAAATAGCCTGTATGTCCATACTTACAGTGCTTATGAACTTTGGCTTTTTAGTCTTTGGAGTAACTGATTATGTTGGTAAAAAATTTACCCTTCACTACGGAGCGGTGGTGGCTGGTGAGCCAAGAACAGAAGAAGAGCAAGAAGCCTGCAGAAGACTTGGAGAACGGCTTGCCCAGTATGTAGCTATATTTTTTGACGGGAAAAAGGAGCTTTTGGACTACGTAAGAACCTTTGAAGGAAAGTTTAAAGATTGAAAACTTCTCTAAGTTCTTCTAAACATTTTTGTTTGTCCGAGCAAACTAAGAAAACCTCTTGCACGGAAGTGCCGTTTTTGTATAGAAGTTTATAACCAACCGGGGTTTCGTATTTCAAAAAGAGACCCTTTGAGCCTCTTCCTTTGTTCTGTCTTGATATCCTGCCAGGGATTATGGACTGAACTGATGCTAAATCAGATAATCTCTGCACATATTCCTCTAAACCTTCTAAAAGATGATGTTCTAACTTTACTTTACCTTTTCTATGCTTGGGCATAGTAAATTAACCTTCAATCAGACTTCTTGCATCTACGATCTTACTGTTTGGGACAACAAGGTCTGCGCCGTTTTCCTTTGCCTTTTGGATTAGGTCCGTTCTTTTGTGACCACAGTAAGCTATAACTTTGCTCCCTCCTTTCTCCTCTCCTACTCTAACATCCAATCCTGCTAAGGAGTTCTTTATCTTGCTGGCTAAAAGCAAATTCTTTTCCATAATAAGGATCTTCATTCCAACTTCTCCTTCAGGAGTTTTACCGCCTTTTCAAAGTTTTCCGGCTTTGTGCCACCGCCCTGAGCTATGTCTTCCCTTCCTCCTCCGCCACCACCAAGCAGACTTCCCACTTCCTTTACAAGCTCCTTTGCGGAAAGCTTACCGACCATATCTTTGGATAAAGCTAAAACGGTAGATAGCTTTCCTTCCTTCCTACTTGCCAAAAAGACAATAACTCTTTGCCTGTTTTGTCTTAGCTGGTCCGAAAGCTCTCTCAAAAATTCCCCATCCACCTCATCCAATAGACCGTAAAAGAGAGTGTATGAACCAATGCTCTCTTCTTTTATTCTGTCCCTTGCCTGCGTCCTTGCTAATTCGGACTTTAACCTCTGAATTTCTCTTTCCAAGTCCTTTATCTTTTCCTTTATCCTCTCTACCGCATCTCCCACGTCTTCCTTTGCCACACCCAAACTTATAGCGATCTGTCCAAGCATCTGGGAGTCTCTGAAAGACTCCTCCACAGCCCATCTGCCAGTTTTTGCTAAAATACGCCTCAAACCAGCACCTATGGAAGACTCCGAAACTATCTTGAAGTATCCTATCTCTCCAGTTCTCGAGACATGGGTTCCACCGCACAGCTCTTTGGAAAAGTCTCCCACGCTCAGCACTCTAACCCTATCGCCATACTTCTCCTCAAAAATAGCTATAGCACCTTCCTTTATAGCTTCTCTGTAGTCCTTCTCTTCCGTCATCACAGGCTCGTCTTTTCTTATCTGCTCATTTACCAGCTCCTCTACCTTCTTTATCTCTTCCAGAGTGAGCGGTTGAAAGTGAGTAAAGTCAAAGCGTAGATACTTGTCTGCTACCAAAGAACCTGCCTGTCTTACATGGTCTCCCAAAACTAACCTAAGGGCTGCGTGTAGCAGATGGGTGGCAGTGTGATTTCTCTTTATGTCTTCCCTCCTTTCGTTCTCCACTATTGCAACCACCTGGTCTCCTACCGCCAACCTCCCCTTTACCAACTTACCAATGTGAGTTATCACACCTTCTACGGGAGATTGGGTGTCTTCCACCACAAAAACACCCTCGGTGCTCTCTATGGTCCCCGTATCTCCTACCTGTCCTCCCCTTTCTGCATAAAAAGGTGTGATGTCTATAAACACCTCCCCACTTTCCCCTTCCTTTAGTTCGGATACAAGCTCCCCGTCCTTCACTATGGCTATTATCCTTGACTGGCTCGTTGTGGTTTCGTAGCCCACAAAGGTGGAAACCCTTCCTATGTTCTTTAGATGCTGGTATATAGGTTTTACTTCCTTGGTTTCTATCTTAAAGCTTTGCCTTGCCCTTTCTCTTTGAACTGTCATTTCCTGCTCAAAACCTTCCATATCAAGGCTAAGGTTGTTTTCTTTTGCTATTTCCTCCAACAGGTCCAAGGGAAAGCCGTAGGTATCGTAAAGTTTAAATACCTCTTCACCTTTCAAAAAGCTTCTGCCCTCTTCCAAAGCTCTGCTTACAAACTCTTCTACCAACGGCATGGCGTTTTTGAAGGTGTTTATGAATCTCTCCTCTTCTGCCTTTATTACTCCTTTGACAAAGTTTTTAGTTTGAACAAGCTCGGGATAGGCTGACTTCATAACATCTACCACCACATCCACTCCCTTGTGTAGGAAAGGCTCCAGTATGCCCAGCTTGTAGCCGAACCTTAGAGCTCGCCTTAGGATCCTCCTTAAGACGTATCCTCTGCCGGTGTTGGACGGAAAAACTCCATCAGATATGGCAAAGGTTAAGGCTCTAAGGTGGTCCGCTATTACCCTTAAGGCTACCGTATGCTCATAATTCTCTCCGTAAGCTTTCCCGCTTATTTCCTCCCCAAAGCTTACTATTGGTCTTATAAGGTCTATTTCAAAGTTTGTTTTTGTGTTTTGCAGGACGCTTGCGATCCTCTCAAGACCCATACCTGTGTCTATGCTTGGATTGGGAAGTGGAGTTAGATTGCCCTTTTGGTCCCTGTTGTATTGCATAAAAACAAGGTTCCAAACCTCCAAAAACCTTTCTTCTCCTGCTTCTTCTCCTCTATCCACGTATATTTCTGAAGAAGGACCACAAGGTCCTGTATCTCCCATCTGCCAGAAGTTGTCCTCTTCTCCGAGCCTCCAAATCCTATCCGTAGATAGTCCTACCTCTTCGTTCCATATTCTGTAAGCCTCTTCGTCTTCTCTATACACGCTTACATATATTCTCTCTTTTGGAATTTTTAGCCACTCAGTAACAAACTCCCAAGCAAAGAGTATGGCTTCCCTTTTGAAGTAATCACCAAAGGAGAAGTTACCAAGCATTTCAAAAAAGGTGTGATGCCTTGAGGTGTATCCTACACTTTCCAAGTCGTTGTGCTTTCCAGAAACCCTAAGGCACTTCTGACAGGACACAGCCCTTGAATAGGGCCTTTTTTCCAACCCAAGGAATACATTTTTAAAGGGAACCATGCCCGCATTAGTAAAAAGCAAGGTTGGGTCCGACTCTGGTATTAACGAAGCACTTTTTACCCTCGTATGCCCCTTACCTTCAAAAAATGTTAGAAAAAGTTCTCTTATCTCATGCCCACTCATTCTTAGTTATTTTAATTTAATCGCTTGGCATACAAAACAGCACCCAAAAGAAAAGAAAATACCAACTCCAACCATATCAAAAAAAGCAAAAGAGAACCTAACAAACCATAGAGTGGGTTTAAACTAACAAGCTTCACAAAAAACTTAGAAAAAAAGAAGTTTATGATGTTTAGAGCTAAAAGAAAATAGACAGAAGCTTCCAATATGTAAAGTGGTTTTATTAGATCTTTTAAAAAGAACCAGTATAGAAAATATACAATCGGCAAAAAGATAACTATTTTCACGATAAACAGCAAAACACTTAACCACTCAGGCAGAAAGGCTTGTATAAAGGACAAAAAGGCTGAACCAACAAGTATGCTAATGGAAAAAAACAGCAGATAGATGGGTATAAACACCCACAGAAACACTTCTCTGAGTTTGATCTGCGTCTCTACTATGTCAGACAAAAGCTTGGCAAACATCTTAGCATAGCTAACTACAAAAAAGTAAGAAATTAACACCGATAATATGGTTCCCAAGTTTCTATGCTTATAAATGCTCTGAAGCTTTTCAAAGATTGAACTTGCATACTTTGGCAGAATCTGGTTAATGAGTTCAAAAACTCTATCAGGATTAAGAAAAGGTAAAAAGGAAGACAGAAAACCTAAAAGCACAATAAGAGAACTAAACACCATCAAAAACCTGTACGTCATAGCAGAAGAGTAATGCCCCAAGTTTCCTGTAATTATCTCCTTAAGAGAGAAGATCAGTGCAAAAGCTCTTTTTCTAAAATTCGCAAATGTCGTATTCCACCTTCTGTCCATCCCAGCTTAAAAAGGTATGCTTTGTTCCATCGCTGTCTATCAGGTATTTGGGCAGTAAAGGCACTTTCCCCTTCCCACCTGGTAGATCCACCGCATAAGTGGGTATGGCGTAGCCAGATATTCTGCCTCTTAAATATTGCATAATTTCCAAGCCCTTTTCCAAGGTTGTTCTAAAGTGGATAGCACCCTTAATTGGATCACAGTGAAAAAGATACTGGGGTTTGACCTTTATTTTTATTAACTTTCTCATAAGCTCAAGCATAGTCTCTGGATTGTCATTAACTCCCTTTAGTAGGACTGTCTGATTGAGAACTGGTATGCCCCTTCTTAAAAGGTTTTCCACCGCTTCTTGAGCCTCTGGAGTTATTTCCTTTGGATGGTTAAAGTGGGTGCTTATCCATATAGGAGAGTATTTTTCCAACACATCTAAAACCTTAGGATCAAAGAATCTCTGGGGTGCAAGGACTGGCAACCTGGTTCCTATGCGTATGATCTCCACGTGGGGTATTTTTCTGATCTCAGAAAGTATAAGTTCTAACTTTTTAATGCTAAGGCTAAGGGGGTCTCCGCCCGAAAGCAATACTTCTCTCACCTCAGGATGGGCTTTTATGTAATCCAGCATTAACTTTAGCTCTTCGTTGGTTATAGCCCTTTCACCTTGAGCAAATATCCTCTTTCTCATGCAGTGTCTGCAATAGACCGCACAGAAGGTTGTAACTTGCAAAAGGACCCTGTCCGGGTATCTGTGGGTAAGACCTGGAATGTCTCCTTGCTCCTTTAAAGCGTCCGGTTCTCCAAAACTCTGAATGTGCTCATCTACTTCCAATGCCCTTGGTATGGCTTGTAGCCTTATAGGATCTTCCGAGTCCTCTGGGTCTATCAAGGACAGATAGTAGGGGGTTATGGCAAAGGGGTATATGCCATTAGTTTTTTCTATCCCTTCCAGCTCTTGGGGCGTTAGCTTTATATACCTTTCAATTGCCTCTTTAGTTTTTATTCTGTTTTGGATCTGCCAGTTATAATCTCTCCAAAGCTCCTTTGGGATCTTCATAAAAAATTCCATGCTTTTCGCTTGTCTATTCTGCTCAGCTATTTAATTTTAAAGCTAAGTGGTATTTTAGACAGCTCCTTTTTTCCTTGACAGATCCTATTTTGAAGTGATAAACTGAATTTAAATATCCATGAAAGAGTCGCACGTTGAACACTTCCTCCGGGTAGCAAAGGAGGCTTGTATCATAGGTGGTTTTGTAATAAAAGAATACTTTGGCAAACTTTTGTCTGATCATATTTACTTCAAAGGAGAGAAGGATTTAGTAAGTCAGGCGGACAGAGAATCGGAGGACAGAATAAGGGACTACATCCTTAAACACTTTCCAGACCACTCGGTTGTTGGGGAAGAAAATGGGGGAGATGCAAAGGGAAATGAAGTATGGTTCGTAGATCCGTTGGATGGGACAAAGAACTTTGTGTCTGGTTTTCCAATATTTGGCGTTTCTGTGGGATTGGTGGTGGAAGACAGACCCATCGTGGGTGCAGTTTACTTGCCCTACTTTAACAACTTATACTATGCGGCAGAAGGTTTGGGGGCGTACAAGGATGGTAAAAGAATTTCCGTCAGCACAAGGGATGTATTAAAAAGAATGTCCGTTTCCTATGGCTTTCCTTCCAGAGCAAAGCGAGAGCTAAACTTGTACTGGGAGATTATTAGAGAGGTATTTGATAAAGTGGGTTCAATGAGAAGACCTGGGGCAGCAGCTGTGGATCTTTGCTTTTTGGCGGAGGGTATATTCGATGGGTTGATTGAGTTTGAACTCAACCCTTGGGATGTGGTAGCTGGAATGGTTATAGCTAAAGAAGCAGGAGGAATGGTAAAACTAACCAAGGGATTAACCAATGGGACTGACGTAATAGCAGGTTCTTCTTACATCTTCCCTTACCTTGAGGAAGTGGTAAAATTGAAGTTAGGGGTTTAGATAATGAAATTTTTAGTGCCCGTGGACTTTACAGATATCACCAATCCCCTTTTAAGGGTAGCCAAAAAGCTCGCCCTTATGCGTTCTGCTCAAATTTTACTTTTGCATGCAGTCTCACCGGTAATTTATCTTCTTTACCCTGAGAGTTTTGGTATTAGCCCTATTGACCTATCCAAGTTGTCTGAGTTAGAAAGTAGGAATATCCAGATAGCTAAGCAAAGACTTGACGCCCTTCGTGATTTTTTAAATCCTGTGGAAGTTGATACCCTAGTGGATGTAGGAGATCCTGCAGAGGTCATCCTCAGCAAAGAAAAACTTGCAGACCTTATAATCTTAGGAAGTCACAGTAGAGGGTTGATTGAAAAAATACTCATAGGTTCCACTTCAGAGAAAGTGGTCAGTTACTCCCACAAGCCTGTATTGGTTCTAAAGGGGCAAGAAGTAGAAAGCTTTAAAAATGTCTGCGTAGCGCATGATCTTTCAAGGTATGCCCAAGAAGCCTTTGAGTTTTTCTTGGATCTTATACCAGCAGAAGATGGCTCACGGCTAACCATATTGCATGTGGAAGAAACTGTGGAAATACCGATGGTAGATGTATTAACTGAAAAGATAACCCAAAGGATAGAGGAAGAAAAGGTAAAATACTTTAACTCTCTTTTAGAAAAAGCACAGAATAGTGGCTGGACCGCAGAGCTGGTCATAGAAAAATACAGTAGCGTATCAGATGGGATTGCCCAGTTTCTAAAACAGAAAAAATATGACCTTTTGGTCATGGGAAGCAGAGGTCTTTCTGGTTTTAAGCGAGTAATCCTTGGAAGCACTTCTTCCGAGGTGGTTAAAAAAGTAGAAATCCCCGTTCTCATACATAAGGGCTTCTATCTATGAAAATCCTGGTTTTTTTTCTTCTGTCTGTTGGTTTTGTGTTTGCATACAACCAGTATAGAGACTACCTTTTCTGCAGGTATTTTCAAGACACAAATCCTTCAGAAGCCCTAAGGTTCTGCGTCAGAGCTTTGCAGAGAGAGCCTACCCCAAGTTTATACGTAGATACTATCAGACTTTCTGTGATTCAGAAAAAATTCCAAGAAGCCCTTTCCCTTGCATTGAAGTTCAAAAAGGAGTTTCCTCAGGATCAGGAACCCTATTTGGTGCTTCACAGCGTGTATACCCTCAAGGGAGAAACACAAAAAGCCTTAGAAGCTTTAGAAGAGGGATACAAAGTAAGACCCGATTCCAAGCAGATAATGGCATTCTTAGCGGAAGACTACATAAAGATGAACAGACTACAAGATGCCAAAAATGTATTGGAAAATTTAGCAAAGGTGGCAATAGACAATCCTTACCCTTATTACATGCTGGCTCGTATATACCTTACAGAAGGTCTAAAGGACAAAGCCATAGAGTATTTGGATAAAACCTTGCAAATAAATAAAACCTTTGAAGCGGGTTTTGTTACTTTGGGAAGTATATACGAAACGGAAAAAGAATTTTCAAAGGCAGAAAGCCTGTATAAAGATGTCCTGAAGGAAGACCCAAGGAACAAGGTAGCCCTTGAAAGGCTTGCAAATCTTTATCTCATCACCGGAAGAGTTGAGGACGCAAAGGAAGTCTATAGGAGGCTGATAGAATATTACCAAGATGTTGGCTACAAAACCCAATATATTTTCTTACTTCTGCGAGCGTCGGAGTTTCAAGAGGCGGAAAAGTTGGCTGCAGAGCTCCACTTGGAAAACCCAAAGGACCTTAATGTAGCCTTCGTTTACGGTATAACCTTAGAATCAAACAAAAAGAAGCGAGAGGCGATAGAAGTATATAAAAAACTCCTTGAAGAAAACCCAGATAACGTGAAAATTATGGAAAGATTGGCCGCCCTTTATATAGACGAGAGGGAATACGATAAAGCAAGGGATTTACTCAAAAGAGCTTTAGACATAACGCCTGATAGCTACGAAATCAACCTTTTAATGGCAAGCCTTCTAAGTGAAGAGGAAAAGGCAGAGGAGAGTTTAAACTTTGTGGACAGATCAATAAATTTAGACCCTAAGGACTACAGAGGCTACTTTTTAAAGGCAATAGTTTTGGATAAACTCGGGAGGATAGTAGATGCAGAGAATAACTTAAAAAAAGCCATAGAGTTAAGACCGGAGGATCCAGACCTTTACAATCACCTTGGATATTCTTTACTGCTTTGGTATGAGGGTGCAAGAGTGGAGGAAGCTGAAAAGCTCATACTAAAAGCCTTAGAAAAAGACAGTGAAAATCCAGCTTACATAGACAGCTACGCATGGGTTCTTTACTATAAAGGGGAATATCTTAAAGCCTACGAGCTTTTACTTAAAGCCCTTGAAAAGGAAAAAGAAGACCCAGTAATTTGGGAACACCTTGGTGATGTGCTTCAGAAGTTGGGCAGGAAAAGTGAGGCGTTAGAATCTTACAGAAAGTCTTGGGAGATGTTGGAAAAAGGTAAAAGGGGAGAACCAGGACAGAGAGAGCGATTGGAAAAAAAACTTAGACAGTAATGCTTTACAGGTTCTTAGCTTGGAGAATTACAAAAGTAGCATTTACAGTAAGTTTAATCCTATCGGCGTTATTTTTGTTAGTTCAATTCATTCAATTAGATCAAGTACTTTTAAAATCCCCAGCAAAAGAATCAGTTTTGTTCCTGTCTGTTTGGTTGTTGTACTTTTTTTCTTACTTTCTCCCATCTTCCATGGTAGTTGCCTTCGGCTGGGTGTTTTTTGACCTCAAAGAGAGCAAAAAACTGAATGTAATAACATCTTTTGGAAAGAGTTCTACAAGTATTTTTTATAAAGTTCTTCTACTCTGTGCCCCTTTGTTTTTCTCGGTTGCTATCGTAGGATTTTTTATAAAACAGGAGGACATATTCTATCTAAGAAAGTTGTTTATATACAAATACCACACAGAAATCATCAAAGGCATTCCAGAAAAGGGATTTTATACCATAGGCAAAATTAACATACGGGTAGAAAAAAAGAATGCCAACGTTTTTAATGATGTTTTCTTAAAGGTGGAGGACAATCTTATAAGTGCAAAAGAGGCAATTTTTCGTGATGGGGAGCTTATCTTAAGGAATGGCTCTCTTGTGTTGAAAAAAGACGATAGATATTACTTGACCAAATTCCAAAGCTATAAACTTAGTTTTTTAAACATACTTCTTTTAGAAGAGAGGAGGAAAGACCGCTTCCTTTTGCCTGTGTTCAACATCACACTGGGTCTAATTTTTACTTTTGTAGTTTTTTACACTGTCCTAAAGTACATTGGGAAACATACAAAGTTGTATTACACTTTGGGGCTTTTGATGACTATCTACCATTTGGTGTTAATTCTCTTGAGGGCTAAATTTTAGGCGACATGCTGTCGTTGCTAAAAGAAAGGAGAGGAATTAAAATTTTAATCGTGCTGAAACTTAGAGAAAGGGATAGATTACAAAGTTTATTTTTGGAAGTATTGGAAGATCAAAACAAAAGGGAGCTTCTTCTGTATTCATTGTGTTATATACAATTAGTCAAAAAAGAAGGGAGTTTTTCTATCAGTCTGGATGAATTTCTAAGATGTGCTTATAGGAGTTTTAGGTCCAGCAGGAATCAATGGAAGGACGTGCTTGTGGAGCTAAACTTGCTAAAAATAACTGACATATACGGATCCGTTTATTCCGGGAAGGATATATACAAAATTGAAGAGAACTCTCTTCTGTTTATAAGCTTAGACACTGCCTATTTGGAAGACTTTCATCTCATCTCCACCAGACTTGTTAAATATTGGGGTATAGTCCACAAGCTGGAATATGGTAAGCTTTGGAATGCTCAGGACGCAGTTAGCTTAGGTGTTTATATCTTTAACGAAGAACTGTACGAAGAGTACATGGATTATGCTGAAATTCAAAAGGAAAGATTCAAGAGGGAGAGTGCGTTCTTTGAAGTGCTCGAAGAAATCATCATGGGTTTAACTGCGAAGAGGGAAGAAAGCTTACTCCATTGGTTAGAAGCTATGGAGCGTGTAAAAAAACTACCTGAGGTATACTACGGCATTAATGTAGAAAAGCTTAAAAAGGACATTGAAAACAACTGGAAAAGGGCGCAGAAGGGAAAAAGGACAGAAAGGATAAAGGTAGAGTTTATAAAACAATCAAAGAAGGATAACTTTTGGCGACGTTTGAAAGATACTTTTCAAAGAATATACAATCGCTTTGTGTATGAAAGACCTTGGAACATTCACGTAAAGAATACAAGACCCGAACCCACAAAAGAGTGCGTGAATGTTTAAAGAAGTATCGGATCCAATCTACGAATTCATAAGGGTTTATCCCGATGAATTGGAAATCCTGGATACCTTTACTTTTCAAAGGTTGAGGCACATAAAACAGCTGGGTATTACGCACATGGTATTTCCCTCTGCCCAACATACAAGGTTTGAGCATTCCTTAGGTGTGATGAATTTAGCAGAGAGTATATACGGATCGCTTGGCTATAAGGATAGAAAACTTTTGAAGGTTGTAAGGTTGGCTGCTCTATTGCATGATGTGGGACATCCACCCTTTTCCCACACTACAGAAGTGCTTTTGGGGGACAAAAGCCACGAGGTAGTGGGAAAGGAGCTTATTCTATCGGGAGAGCTAAACGAAAAGTTGAAAAAGATTGGTTTTTCTCAAGAAGATATAGAGCTTCTTGTTAGACTTGCCTTTAAGGAACCAAAGAATGAAGAGGAAAAAGTCCTATCCCACATCATAACTGGGGAGTTAGGAGCGGATAGGATGGATTATCTCAGAAGGGATGCCTATTTTTGCGGCACATCTTACGGTTTTTTTGATTACGGTAGAATACTTAGCCATTTAAGGGTAATAAACGGTAAAAAGTGTGCAGATAAGAGCGCCATAAGAGCTTTGGAGAGCTTTTTCTTGGGAAGGTTTTTTATGTACACGCAGGTGTACTTTCATAAGGTTGTTCGCATTCTAAACATACACTTGCTGGAGCTAATAAAGGATTACATGGAAAGAGAATTTTTTTCTAAGGAAGAATTCCACCATCTAACGGATGCACACCTAATAGGATGGGCTTTAAAAGAAAAGAATAACCCTTTGGTTAGAAGACTCTTTTTAAGAGAACACTTCAGAGAAGTCTTTAGCACGGACGATCTGAACGAGTATGTGCAGGTTGTGGAGTTTTTGAAAGAAAAGCTGGATGAGAGTATGTTAAGGTTTGATAAGGCAGAAAAGAACGTAATGGACGAAGGATTTTACATTAGCTACGATGGGGCTTTGAAAGAGCTAAGAGAAGTATCCCAACTTATAAGAAGCCTGAAAAACATAAGGATATACAGGATATATGTAGAAGCAAGCTTGAAGAATCATGCTATACAGTATCTTAAAAAGGCTTCTTGAAAGCCCAAAGGGAGCCACGCTGCTTTGGATATACCTGTCCGCTGGCGTGGGTGTGTTTTCTCTAAATGGAGTAGCGCACATCTTCTATATTTCCCTTTGTATCCTCTTTATCCTCCTTGGCTCTATTATGGACTACAAAAACTTTTATCCTATAAAGCGCATGTTTTTAAACTTACTGGGAATAACAATCACCATTTACTTTGCATCTCAGCTAAGCCTTGAAAATCTCGCTGAGCCACTTTCCAATCTACTTATCATGCTCATCGGGATCAAATTTCTTGAAGAAAAAAAGCCAAGGGACATATATCAGATTTTGATACTCAGCTTACTTTCTCTTTCCTTAGCAACTCTTTACAACCTTTCAATCAGCTTTTTGATACTGCTTATGCTCTATAGCTTTTTAGGTATAACCTCCCTCGTGTTTACAAATGCATACAAACAGAACCAGAAAAATTACCAACCTTTGGAGATTTTTGGGTATTATTTAGCAGCTTCTGTTTTTCTCTTTTTGGCAGTTCCACTTCTCTCCGTGCCGTTTTTCGTTTTTCTTCCAAGAACCCAATTTCCTATTTTTGATGTATTCGGTAGAAAAGATGGGCTAAAGACTGGTATAGCAAGCGAGGTGTCACTGGGAAAGGTAGGTGAGATACAGCAGGACAACACGGTGGCTTTTAGGGTGTTTGGTCTGCCGAAGAGTATAAGGGAACCATACTGGAGGGTCCAGGTGTTTGACACGTACGAAAACAACAGATGGATTAGCACGCTTAAGGAGAGTTTTTCTCCTTTGAAGGGTATGGGAGAAGTTAGTTATACGATTATTCTTGAACCCCACTATGAAGATTACCTACCCTTGCTGGATTTTCCTTATAGTATAAGCTCTTTGGAAGGTATAAAAGGACAGGTTTTTGTCGGTCCTGGTGGAACTTTTAAAGTATCTACTAACGTAAACAAGGTCATAAGGTATGTTGCAAGTTCTGTCTCTGAACCTGTTTCAAGCTATGAAACGCTTGCTAGCGCATATACTTATGTACCCAAGCAAATACCAGAAAGCATAAGAAAGCTGGCAAGCAGTTTAACCTCAGGGGTGGTGGATGAAGAGGAGAAAGTTAGAAGGGTTTTAAAACACTTCGCCGAAGGAGGATACAGCTATACACTAAAGTTAGAGAAATACGAAGGAGACCCGTTGGAGTACTTTCTCTTCGTGTCCAAAAAGGGCAACTGTGAATATTACGCAAGTGCCACCGCTCTTTTGCTTAGACTAATGGGCATACCAGCAAGGGTAGTAGGAGGTTTTAAAGGAGCTTTGTGGAATGACTATGGAAAATACTATATTGTAACAAACTCCATGGCTCACGTGTGGGTAGAGGCATATCTGAAAGACAGATGGGTTAGAATAGACACCACTCCAAGCTACCAATCTCCAGCGGTTAAGCGTATATCTAGCTTTTCGTTGCTAAAGGACGCTATTGTTTCTTTTTGGTACACCAACGTAATCGGTTTTTCTGTGGAGAAGCAAATAAGCGTGTTTAAAGCCTTTGGTAAGGGAGCCAAATGGAGCGTAAAGAGGGAGAATCTAACGCTGATATTTAAGTACATTCTTCTGGCTTTTCTGTTGGCTACGCCCTTTTACCTGATTTTCTTGTATTACACGCAGTTTAGAAAAACGCCAGAGAATCTTTATAAAAGGCTTACGCAAGTCTTAGGATCAAAGGAAGAACCAGAACGACTACTGGAGAAGTTCAAGAGTAAGAGTTTCTACCATCACTTGGAATACATAGTTAGGCTTTACCAAAGGCACAGGTATTCCAATTATAAAGTATACGCTGACGAGATAAAAAGGGGCTACAGAGCCTTAGAGGAAATAAAAAGGCTTCTCAATAATTCTGATCGCTCCTTATCCTGATTACAGTATGCACGTTTCCTCTTGGGTTAAAGTCTCCTATCACTTCCAAAAATTTGGGTTTTAGCTTTTCTTCTAAAGCCTGGTATATTTCGTTGGTAGCTTGTTCGTGGGATATGTATCTGTTTCTGAATTTGTTAAGCCAGAGCTTTAAAGATTTTAGCTCGATTATGTACTGGTCTGGTATGTACCTTATTTTTATAGTGGCGTAATCTGGGTAGCCAGACCTTGGACACAGGCAAGAAAACTCCGGAAAGGTGATTTCTATAAGATAGTCTCTTTCTTTTGAAGGATTTTCCCATGGTTCTAACTGGGCCTGTTCTATCGCTATCTCTCCGTACTTTTTCTCCATTATGAAAAATTATAAATTAGACCTTTGACGCTTGAAAGTAGAGATAAGGTCCTTTACATTGTCAATCTGCTTCCTTTGTATGGGAGTTTCTGTTTTTCAGCAGTTTATAAGCGGACCTTTAACGTCTAAATTCGTACTCAAATTACAAACTTGTGCTTCCGAAATTGCTTATAATTAATACTTTAAGGAGAGGTGACCGAGTGGCCGAAGGTGCAGCACTGGAAATGCTGTGTACGGGTAATCCCCGTACCGCGGGTTCGAATCCCGCCCTCTCCGCCAAAGCATTATGAAAAGGGCAATCTTAGCACTTGAGGATGGAACCTACTTTGTAGGATACTCCTTTGGAGCTGAGGGGGAAACCATAGGGGAGGTCGTGTTTAATACATCCATGACTGGTTATCAGGAAATAATTACAGATCCCTCCTATAAAGGCCAGATTGTAATTCTAACATACACCCAGATAGGAAACTACGGTATAAACCCTCAGGATGTGGAATCTGAGAGGGTTCAGGTGAATGGGCTTGTGATAAAAGAGCTTTCTGGGATGTACAGCAACTGGAGGGCTGTAAAGGGGCTTGACGAGTATCTTAAAGAAAACGGAGCTATCGGTATATGGGGTATAGACACCAGGGCTTTGGTGAAGAAGATAAGGGAAAGGGGTGCAATGAAGGGGGTTATATCAACAGTAGACTTGGAGCCAAAAAGTTTAGTTCAAAAAGCAAGAAATTATGCAGACATATCCGAGCTGGACCTTGTGAAAGAGGTGGCGACTAAAGAAGTATATTATTGGAAAGAAGGGGATTGGGACCTATTTAAGGGATATCTTAGCTTTGATAGAGAAAAACCAACAATAGCCGTTGTAGATTTTGGTGTCAAAAGGAATATCCTTAGAAGGCTCGTGCAAGAAGGTGCACGCGTTGTAGTAATACCGCCGGAGAATGCGCAGAAAACCATAGAAGAACTTCAGCCCGATGCCATATTTTTATCCAATGGGCCAGGAGATCCACAGAGGGTAGTGGAGGGGATAAGACTCGTAAGGGCTTACATGGAAGAGTTGCCTATAATGGGTATATGTCTTGGACACCAGATAATAGGGCTGGCGCTTGGGGGAAAAACTTACAAACTAAAGTTTGGTCATCACGGCGGAAACCATCCAGTAAAAGACTTACGGACAGGCAGGATACACATAACGGCTCAAAACCACAACTTTGCTGTAGATCCAGATACATTAAAAGAAGTCCAGATAACTCATATAAACCTTTTGGATCAGACTTTGGAAGGTTTCAAACACGAAAGCTTACCCATATACTGCGTTCAGTTTCATCCTGAAGCCTCGCCTGGACCTCACGACGGTTTTGGTATTTTTAAAGAGTTCATCCAGCTTTCATGCTCTCACCAAAAGTAAGTTTAAAGAATACAAAGATATACGTTGTAATCTTTTTCGTATCTGTAGCGTTCTTGGTAATAATCTTTAGGCTTGCTTACATCCAACTATACGGAAGAACCAGCTACATAGAGAAGATTGCGGAAAAATTCCCAAAGGTAACCGTAGAAAGGGTGCCGGTATACAGAGGGGCTATAAAAGATAGAAATGGTATAGAGTTAGCCATAAGTCTGCCCACTATTTCAATTTTTGCCTTTCCCCAATTTGTTAAAAACAAGGAGGAGCTAGCAAGAAGGCTTTCTGCGGTGCTCAATCAAAAAGAGGAAGAAATACTAAAAAAACTCAACTCTGATAAGAAATTTGTATGGCTGGCAAAACAGGTTGAGAAAGACCACATAAACTACATAAAGGGTGTTATAAAGGATACTAAAAATCAAAGCGCCGTCGGTTTGCAAGAAGATTACAAAAGGGTTTATCCTCATGGTCATTTAGCCAGTAACCTTATAGGTTTCGTTGGAGCAGAAGGAAAGGGTTTGGAAGGCATAGAGTATATGTTGGATGATAGACTATACTCAAAGGAAGTAAAGAAGGTTTTTCTTTATTCACCAAGGGGTGGCAGGATGGCTTTGAGCCTTGAAGAGGAAAAAATAGACTTTAAAACAAAGGACATCTATCTGACTATAGACTTTGGCATTCAGGTTATTCTTGAGGACATTAAAGAGAAAATAGTGAAGGATTGGAATCCAAGAAGAGTTGCTTTGATTGTTATAGATCTAAATACTGGAGATATACTAGGTATGGCAAACTTTCCTGATTATGATCCAAATAAATTTGGAAATTATCCCCATCAAAACAGACGAAACTACGCCGTTACGGATCTTTTCGAACCTGGTTCTGTTGTAAAGCCCTTTTTCGTTGGAAAAGCTTTAGATAAGGGATACATAAACTTTAACTATGTTGTAGATACAGAAAGAGGAAGGGCAGAATTTTTTGGTAGAGTTATAAGGGATGTCCATCCTTACAGTCTTCTTTCGGTAGATCAAGTGATAATAAAGTCTTCCAATATAGGAACTGCAAAGATAGCAAGGTTTTTATCAAAGAAAGATGTGGAAGAACTTTTTAGAAGTATACACTTTTATTCTTCCTTTGGTGTATTGCCAGGGGAAATTAAGCCAAAGCTTCCAAATCTTAACTATCCTGCCAACATAATATACGCCAGCATTGGACAAGGCTTATCTGTCAATCTTCTTAATCTGTGTGTGGCCTTTGGCGGTCTGGCTACCAATCAGATAGTAAAACCGCGCATAATATACGAACCTAATAGACCAAAGACTGTTCTAGTAGATGGGTTGTTTTCCGAGAAGGTAATAAACTGGCTACGCAAAAACCTTATCAAGGTTGTGGAAGAGGGAACCGCAGTAAGTGCTAAATCAGATTACTTTACCATAGCGGGTAAAACGGGCACAGCTCAGAAGTTTGACACAAAAACAGGTAAATACTCTATGGAAAAGGTTGTTGCTTACTTTGTGGGATATTTTCCGGCTACAGACCCAAAGTTTGTGGCCGGCATAATGGTGGACGAACCAAAGGGACGAGCTTTTGGTGGAGCTGCAGCAGCACCTTACTTTAAAGAACTGGTTGAAAGGGTAGCCTTCTACAAAAGGTTAGAACCCGATAAGACTAACAAGCTCTCTTCTTATGAAGCTATCAAGAACTAAACCCTCTACCTTAGGAACTTTGATAGGTTTTATCCCAGTTAGCTCTTCCACTATAAGCGGGTTAGTTCTTTCAGACACATCCTTTCCTTCAAAACCGTTCATTACAATACCCAAGACGTTTAAGCTTCTGTTGATTGCATAAAAGTAGGTAAGATAAGTATGATTTATCGTGCCAAGCCCCGCACGTGATACGATGATAATATCAAGGCCCCAGTCTTTGGCTAAATCTGCGTAGTTGTAATCTCTTTTTATAGGCACCGCAATACCACCCGCACCCTCCACCACCAGAAAGTCGTACTTTTCTAACAGCGTCAAGTAATGTTCTTTTAGTGCTTCTAAAGCAAAGTCTTTGTGCTCTTCCAAAATGCCAGCGTAGGGGGAAAGGGGTAAAGTGTACCTTACTGGAACGGCTTCTTCCAAGTCTTGTTGAGTAATCTTGCAAAGAAGAGATCCATCGGTGGGCACATCTTTCACATCCGTCTCCACAGGTTTAAGATAGCCGACTTTTATACCCATCTCCTTTAGGGTTAGTACGATGTTGTACGATATAAAAGTCTTTCCTACTCCCGTATCTGTAGCTGTGATCAATACGCTTTTCATTGTAGGATGTAGTAGATCATAAGAGGCGATTGAGATTCAAGTCCTATATTCAGGCGGTTTTCAAGAAGCCTTCTTAATAGACTCTTTGGCTCTTCCACATAAAATACTCTTGGTTTCTCAATCTTTGCCAAAGCCTGAGCCTTTTCTATGGCGTCTTGTAACCCACCTAACCCATCCACCAGCTTTAAACTTACTGCGTCTTCTCCGTTGAACACCCTCCCGTCAGCAACTTCCTTTAGTTTGGAGATATCTACACCCTTCCTATACTTGAGTATAGCCTGTATAAACTGGTCATAGGCTTTGTCTATAAGTTCCTGAATGTACGCTTTTTCTTCCTCCGTCAGCTCTTTGGTTGGTGATAGGGTGTCTTTGAACTTCCCCGTTTTTATGGAAGTAGTCTTTATACCTAACTTACCGAGCAAATCCTTTAAACTGGTGTGCTGAACTATCACACCTATACTTCCTGTTATAGTTCCTGGATTAGCATAGATGTAGTCTCCCACCATAGATATGTAAAAGCATCCAGAGGCACACACGTTACCCATAGAGATTACCACAGGCTTACCACTCTCTTTGAAGCGCTCCAGTGCTCTGTAGATTTCCTGGGAAGCTCCCACTGAACCGCCTGGGCTTTCAGCTCTAATTACCAAAGCTTTTACGCTTTTATCCTTCTTCAAAGCTTCCAGTTTGCGAACTACAGGTTCCCCATTCACGATTATTCCATCTATCCTTAGAACAGCTATTCTATCTCCTACGGGTATGCGAGAAAATAAGTTTGCTAAAAAGCCAAACACTAGGAGTATTATAAGGACAATGAATAGCCTTTTAAGCCACCTCATTCACTATATTATAAATACAGAGCCATGATTGAGCTTATAAAGAATGCACCGCAAACTTGCGGTGTTTATCTATTCAAGAAGGGTAACAAAGTTCTCTACGTGGGAAAGGCTAAAAATATAAAAGAAAGGCTCTTACAACATTACAGGCAAGCTCAGGAGAACCTAAAGGAAAGGTCTATAGTCAGCAACTCTAACCAAATAGACTGGATAATAACGAAGAATGAATACGAAGCTTTGGTTTTGGAAGTGGATCTAATTCAGCTTCATAAGCCTAAGTACAATGTGCTTCACAAACACGGTGGGGGTTATCCCCTGATAGTTATCACAGAAGACCAATTTCCAACGGTAAAGGTAGTTAGGGGTTTTCAACGTCAAGGAAAGGGCTTTGGTCCCTTTTTTACTGCTAAAAAAGCTTACAAGGTAAAAAAGCTAATCCATAAACTCTTTAAGCTTCGCACCTGTGATCCTATGCCTGTAAGGAAAGAACCATGCATGGATTACCATTTGGGGCTCTGCAGCGGACCCTGTGCTGGTTTGATAAAGGAGAAAGACTACATGCTTTCTGTTAAATCTGCCCAGTCATTGCTCTCAGGACAGGTTTCGGAGATCCTTCCGGAGCTTTACCAAAAGTTGGAAGAGTATATGAAGGAGCTTCAATTTGAAAAGTGTGCAGTTTTGAGAGATCAGATAAAGGCTCTTGAAAAACTCTCTTTGGGCCAGAGTGTTAGCGGATTATCCTTTGCCCATGCGGACGTGTTTTACAGAATGGGTAGGATGCTGGGAATATATTTAATAAGGTCTTCTAAGCTTGTAGATAAAGAAACTGTAATATTGGAGTCAGAGGATGAGGTGGAAGAAGTAATAGTGGGTTTTTATTACTCCAATCCTATTCCAGAAACGATCCTTCTGAACTTTGAACTTTCGGAAGAGGTTATAAAGTGGCTTTCACAAAAGGGGAAGTTTAATCTCTCTTTTCACATAGATGAGAACCTTGAAAAGCTTATCAAAGAAAATCTGGGACATGTTGTTCCCTACGAAGTCCTAAGAGAAGAGTTTATTAAGCTTCTAAAGATTAACGCTCCTATCAGAATAGAAGGTTTTGATGTATCTCACTTTTATGGAGAGTACATTGTAGCTTCCTGCGTGGTGTGGGAAGAAGGAGCTATGAACAAAAAAAGATACAGAAGGTATCGTATAAGAACTGTAAACAAGATAGATGATTACGCCGCTTTAGAGGAACTTTTGACCAGAAGGGCAAGAAGGTTAAAGGAAGGGGAAGAACCTATGCCTGATGTATGGTTAATAGACGGGGGTTTAGGACAGCTTACGGTAGGCATAAAAGTAAGAGACAATTACAAGCTTCCCATCAAAGTTTTCTCTTTGGCAAAAGAAAACGAGATCCTATACACGGAGTTTGGGGTTAATATACCCCTTAAGGAGCATCCAATACTTTACAGAGTTTTTGGACAGATCAGGGACGAGGCACATCGCTTTGCCCTCTCTTACAACAAAAAGCTTAGACTAAAGGAAGGCTTAAAGGATGTGCTGGATAGGATAAAGGGCATAGGAGAAGTGAAGAAAAAGATTATCTACAACAACTTTGAAAACTTGTATGAGCTATTAAAGGCAGAGGAGGGGCACCTGAGAAGGCTTGGCATAAACCCCTCCATAAAGCAGGAGATAGAAAAGTACATAAGTTAAGGTGCTATCCAGTTTTCCTGCTGGAGAACCTCTTCCATTTTGTCAGATACGTTTTGGGAAATCTTGTAAGCGCAAAACTCGGGACCACACATAGAGCAGAACTTGGCGGTTTTGTATCCCTCCTGTGGCAGTGTTTCGTCGTGATATGCCCTTGCGGTTTCTGGATCAATGGAAAGCTCAAATTGCCTGTTCCAATCAAAGGCAAAGCGAGCTTTGGACATCTCCAGGTCCCACTTCCTTGCACCGGGAAAGTGTTTTGCCACGTCCGCTGCGTGCGCCGCAATTTTGTAAGCTATAACACCCTGCTTTACGTCTTCTACGTTTGGCAATCCAAGGTGCTCTTTGGGTGTGACGTAGCATAGCATGGCTGCACCGTAGTATCCCGCTAATGCAGCACCTATGGCAGATGCTATGTGGTCGTATCCTGCTGCCACATCAATTACCAACGGGCCAAGCACGTAGAAGGGCGCTTCATGGCATAGCTTTTGTTGTATTTTCATGTTGAACTCTATCTGATCCAAAGGCACATGGCCTGGACCTTCTACCATCACCTGCACGTCGTGCCTCCATGCCCTTTCTGTTAGCTCACCCAAAACTCTGAGTTCTGACAACTGAGCTTCGTCCGACGCATCCGCTATAGCTCCTGGTCTTAGGGCATCTCCCAAAGAGAAGGAAACGTCATACTTTTTGAATATCTCGCAGATCTTATCAAAGTGTTCATAAAGCGGATTTTGCTTTCCGTGTTCTACCATCCACTGAGCCATGATAGCACCACCACGGGAAACTATACCCATTACTCTGTGTTGAACTAAGGGCAAAAACTCCCTCAAGATACCTGCGTGGATGGTCATGTAAGAAACACCCTGCTGAGCCTGTTCCTCTATTACGTCCAGTATAAGATCCACCGTCATGTTTTTGACCTGACCTTTTGCCCTTTTCAAAGCTTCGTATATGGGAACCGTTCCCACTGGCACCGTGCTTTCCCTTATGATGGCTTCCCTCGTTTCCTTTATTGCCTCTCCAGTAGAAAGATCCATCACAGTATCTGCGCCGTACTTTATAGCAACCCTTAGCTTTTCCAGCTCAGTGGGTATGTCCGACGCAAGGCCAGAATTTCCTATGTTGGCATTTACCTTAACTCTTGAGTTTATACCAATGCACATGGGTTCCAAGTGCAGATGATTGATATTGGCAGGAATGATCATCCTACCCCTTGCCACCTCTTGACGAACAAACTCAGGGTGCAAGCCTTCCCTTTTGGCAACATAAACCATCTCTTCGGTTATAATGCCCTGTCTGGCAAGGTGCATTTGACTTTTGTTCTTAAATTTCTTCCTTGCTTCTACCCACTCTGCTCTAAGCATAAGCCACCTCCTTACTGGTAAATTTATGGTTCTATAGAATTTAAAACAAAGCTAAGCCTACTGTATGATAAAAATTAGTTTTTAGCGTGATTTTTTGTAGCCTGGTCCAACGATTTGAAGCCTTAAAATATTCTCCATGTTCAAAAAAATTCTGGTGGCAAACAGAGGAGAGGTAGCCCTTAGAATAATAAGGGCGTGTGAGGAGCTCGGGATAAAAAGTGTAGCTATATACTCAGAGGCTGATGCCAAGTCTTTGTATGTAAAGAAAGCAGACGAGGCGTATCTTATACCTGGTGATCCTGTAAGGGCATACTTAGACTACGTAAGAATAGTGGATCTTGCTAAATCGGTTGGAGCGGATGCTATACATCCGGGATATGGATTTTTGGCTGAAAACGCAGACTTTGCAAGATACTGCAGAAAAAAGGGAATAACCTTTATAGGTCCATCGCCAGAACACATAGAGCTCTTTGGGGACAAGGTAAAAGCAAAACAGAAAATGGCTGAGCTGGGCATACCCACCATACCAGGTTCTCCAGAACCCCTAAGAAACTACGAGGACGCCCTGCACTATGCAAGAGAGATAGGATTTCCTGTAATTTTAAAGTCAGCTTATGGAGGGGGTGGTAGGGGGATGAGGGTAGTTAGGTCTATGGAAGAACTTCCCAGACTCTTTGAATCTGGATACAGAGAGGCGGAAACCTTTTTTGGAAAAGGTGATTTATTTGTAGAAAAATATTTGGATAATCCAAAACATATAGAGGTGCAAATACTGGGAGACAAGTACGGCAACGTGGTGCATTTGGGAGAAAGGGATTGCTCTGTGCAGAGAAAACACCAAAAGATTATAGAGGTTACACCTTGCCCCGTCCTGCCAAACCACATAAGAAACAAGATTTTAGGCCTTTCTGTAAGGGCAATGATGCAGGTAGGATACGAAAGTGCAGGCACCCTTGAGTTTCTCGTTGATCTAAAAACGGGTGAATTTTACTTTATTGAGATGAACACCAGACTTCAGGTGGAGCATACCATAACTGAAATGGTTTCTGGAATAGACATAGTGGAAACTATGATAAGAATAGCTATGGGTGAGCCCCTTCCCTTCACTCAGAACGAGATAACTTTCAGAGGCTATGCCATTGAGTTTAGGATAAACGCAGAAGATCCAAGGAAAAATTTTGCTCCAGCTCCAGGAAAGATTACTGCTTATTACTCTCCTGGTGGTCCGGGGGTTAGAATGGATGCGGGCGTTTATAAAGATTACGTAATTCCCCCTTACTACGATTCTATGATAGCAAAGTTGAGTGTGTGGGCTCTAACCTGGGAAAGAGTGTTAGCAAGGGGAAAAAGGGCCATAGATGAGTTTATCATAAGGGGAATTCCAACAAACATCCCCCTTCACAGAGAAATCATCAGGGATCCAGACTTTAGAAGTGGATACTTTGGTATCAAGTTTCTGGAGGAGAAACTCCCCACCTACGATTTTGAAATAGAAGAACAAATAGCTCCGGAAAATATTGCTTTGACAATATCAGCAGCTATAGCTGCTTACTATGGACTGTAGTATAGGATAACACCATCACTTTCTTTTCCATAAATACTTCTGACCTTTACTTTGTATGTGGTCTTTTTATCTTTTCTCTTTAGTTCAAACATGTGAGACTTTGTGGTCCCTATTTCTCTGTCATCTTCAAATATTACAAACTCTTTAAAAAAGCTATCTGGCTCGTAAGACCATATCAAGTATAGATTTTCTCCCGATACTCTATAATCTAACCTGTCCACATCTTTTATAGGTGGATGGGGAAGGGGTTCTATACAAAACTCGGTAGGTTCTGAATAGTTATTTTGCCTTTTACCTACTACAAGATAACATCTCCTAACGTAATCTCTGCTTAGCTCAAGCTTATCCACCGCTTTTTTTCCAGTCCATGGGTTTAGCCTTCCCCCCTCTACCTCGTAAACTTCGTAAACGTCAAAACCTTTAAGGTTTAGCCTTACTTTGGTTTCGTAATAATTCAAATCTAAGCTTACCTTTTCCTCTGTAAGACCTCCAACGCACTCCAACCTTTTTTTGCCTTCTATCCTTTTGACTACAAAACAGAAAGGTTGAGCTTGCTCTCTAAGCCAGTAGTTTTCTACTTTTACAAATCCCTCTGGAACGACTTCCCCTTCTAGGCTTCTAAGAAACACCTTACTGCCTATACGCTTTACTTCTATGACCGGATTTTCCAGAGGTTTGGGATTTGCCTTTATTCCGCAAGAATAAATCAGCACAAAGGCTAAAAAAAAGCTAAGCCTTAGAAAATTAATCACTTTCAAGGTCTTTTATAAGCTCTCTCTTTACTTCCTCTGGCATATCCACAATAGCTTTATAGTTGGGATGGTTTATTTCTATCTTTACAGGTGAATTAATAAAGGCCTCCACCTGCTCTGGAGTAAGCGGTAATTTTAGAAAATGCACCACCGCTGCCTTGCCATACTGATAATCTTTTTTGCTTTTTTCGTCAGCGATAGCTCTTACACTATACTTGTTGCCTATGTGAAACCACAGGTGGTCGTGGATACCTACCAATTGTGGTAGCAGTTTCTTCCTCTCTTGTTCATCTGGAATTTCCACAAACATAGTTATGGAAAGCTCGTTTTTGTCCGGTATTAGTTCGTTGTAAACATCAATCTCTTGTTTTATCTCTTCGTCCTTTACCATTCTTTCAGCCCTTATCATTTCTTGAATTTGAAACCATACCGTTTCTCTGTTTTCAAAGACTAAGTGAACCATATCTCCAACAAAAACCCTTCTGTTTTTCTTGAGTTCTATTATTTCTTTTCGCTTTTGCTCCCTTACCTTTTCGTATTCGTAAATGTTTAGAATATCGCTCATCTCTATCTTTTTCATGTTAAGCTCCTTCTTTTTTATTTTGCACCCCGCGATGGGCGGGGCGCAGAAGGTTTTCAGGCTTTCAAGCTTTCCAGAGCCTTTTGGAACCTTCCCGCGTGGGACTTTTCAGCCCTTGCAAGGGTCTCAAACCACTCAGCTATGTCGTCAAAGCCTTCTTCCCTTGCTATCTTTGCAAATCCCGGATACATCTCGGTGTACTCGTAGGTTTCTCCTGCTATGGCTGCTTCCAAGTTTTGTTCCATGGTTCCTATGGGCTTGTCTGTGGCTGGATCTCCACCACCATACTTTTCCAGAAACTCAAGGTGCCCAAAGGCGTGTCCAGTTTCACCCTCTGCAGTTTCTCTGAACACGTTGGCTAAGTCTGGGTACCCCTCTATGTCTGCCTTTCTGGCAAAATAGAGGTACCTCCTGTTGGCTTGGGACTCACCTGCAAAGGCGTGCTTGAGGCACTCCAAAGTTTTGGTACCAGCTAAGCTCTTGCTCATGGCTCTTACCTCCTTGTAAGGTTTTAAGTTAATGAATATTATATGAAAATTTTTCTCATTTGTCAAGAGGTTGGGGACGGCCCAATGAGGGATTTTTCGAACAGCTTCAGGGGTAATATAGTTTATGATATTAACTCTCATGAGAGTTCCTTTAAGTTGGCTAAACGAATTTGTTGATCTGGAAGGAATAGAGCCAGAGGAGATAGCAAGAGTTTTAACTCTAAAGAGTGTAGAAACGAGTGTTAGTATTTGGGATGGGGATGTGGAGGGTGTGGTTTTTGGAACTGTGATCAGTCTTACCACACACCCAAAGGACGAAGGTTTAAGGGTCTGCCAAGTTAAAGTAGGAGAGGACAAAACGGTTCAGGTAATAACAAGAGATAGGAGTTTAGAGGAAAAAAGTGGTGTTTTGGTGGCCCTTCCTGGGGCGAGGGTAAGCGGGAAAGTGATAGGAGAAAGGGAATTTTGGGGTGTGGTTTCACAGGGCATGCTTCTTTCTGGCTCTGAGCTTGGTTTAGAAGATAGCTCGGAAGGAATTTTAAAAATTGATGAGGACTATCCTCTTGGCACTCCTGCTAAGAGAGTTCTCGGTTTTGGAGAGCCTGTTTTGGAGGTGGAGATCACACCAAACAGAGGAGATCTTCTTAGCATCCTGGGTATTGCCAGAGAAATAGCAATGCTCTTTGACCGTTCCATGAAACAGATAGAAGAATATCAATTAGAAGACTTTGGAAGTTTGGATATAAGAGTAGAGGATACAGACTGTAAAAGATACAGAGGGGTAGTCATAGAGGGGACGCACATAAAGGATGCTCCTTTTTGGTTAAGAAAAAGGCTCTGGCAGTGCGGAATTAAGAGCATAAACAACGTGGTAGACGTGACAAACTACATCATGCTTGAGAGGGGGCAGCCTTTGCATGCCTTTGATTTAGACAAAATAGAAGGAGGTATAGTGGTAAGAAGTGCAAGAGCAGGGGAAGGGATAAACACCCTGATGGGAGCATATAAACAACTAACAGAAAACAATCTGATCATAGCGGATAGTAGAAAACCCCTTGCTGTAGCCGGTGTGATTGGTGGAGCAGAAAGTGCAGTAAATAAGAACACCACAAAAATCCTGCTCGAAGGGGCATACTTTGACCCCTACAGGATCAGAAGGTCCGCAAAGAGCTTGGGAATACAGACAGAAAGTTCATACAGGTTTGAAAGGAATGTAGATATTGACTCTCTTAGGAGCCATCAAAACAGGGCTGTAGAATTAATTCTAAGGGTGGCTGGTGGCAAGGTAAGTGCGGTAAAAGATGTATATCCTGAACCTTATAAGCCTGTGAAGATCTTTTTGTCCTTTGGAAAGTATAAAAGATACGTTGGGGAAGAGTTGGACGGAGAGTATGCTCGAAAGGTCTTGCAAAAACTCGGCTTTGAGTGCTACCCGTCTTCCTGTGGGTTAGAGGTGTTTGTGCCTGCCTTTAGAAGCTTTGATGTAAAGGGAGAAGCTGATTTGGTGGAAGAGATCTTAAGGGCTAA
Organism: Thermocrinis sp.; assembly: GCF_036781485.1. Taxonomy (NCBI): domain Bacteria; kingdom Pseudomonadati; phylum Aquificota; class Aquificia; order Aquificales; family Aquificaceae; genus Thermocrinis; species Thermocrinis sp. The sequence continues at coordinate 101,453 of NZ_DAIQAX010000003.1, read as the reverse complement.
GAACTACAACAGCCTAAAATCTGAACCCCCACCCATTCCTTCTGCACCAAAGAGAGTAAGCAGGCTTGAAAACACTATAAGAACATTCCTGTCTTCCAGAGGGTTTTTTGAGGTACTTAACTTTTCTTACGAAAGTTTGAATCTTTATTCAGCCTTAGGCTTGGAACAGCCAAAGCTTGAGATAATAAACCCCCTACTGAAGGATGAGAGGTTCCTGCGCACATCCATAGTTCCATCCTTGATTAGATCATACATTCACAATCAGAAAAACTTTATCCAGCAAGTTTCCATCTTTGAGTTGGGTAAAGTCTTCTTTGAAGACAACGAGGAAAGAAGGTTGGGAATTTTGTCCTGCAATAACCACTCTTTAGAAGAATTCAGAGCCTTGGTCTCGGACTTTTTAACTTACATAAACGTAGATCACTTTTCCCAAAAGTCCAATTATTCCTTCTTGCACCCAAACCTTCAGATAGACTTTATGGTTGAGGGAGAAAAGATAGGTTTTTTGGGAGTGTTGCATCCACTCATACAAGAACAACTGGAGATAAAAAACAGTATTCTGATCTCGGAGCTTTATGTTGAAAAGTTGCAACCTAAAAGGCGTAATTACAAAAGCTTTTCCAATTATCCTCCTGTAGTCAGGGACCTTTCCCTGGTTATGGACAAAGACCAGTCGGTGGATAAATTAATTTTATACATTAAGAAGCTGGAAGAGGTGGAAGATTTGAGTGTTTTTAGTGTATGGACTAACGAAGAGGTGCTCGGGGAAGGCAAGAAAAGCGTGAGTATTAGACTCTTTCTGAGAAGCGCCAAAAGTATGTCTGATGAGGAAGCTAACAGCGTAGTGTTTAATTTGGTGGAAGGCTTAAAGAAAGAGTTTAATGTAAGTCTTAGGTAAAACGAGCCTGCCCTGTTAGTAGTGGAGAGGATACAATTGGGGTCCACAAGGTGAGGCTATAGGGAGTCCGAGCTCCGGGATTGTCCCACCGAGGACGTTCCGGGAGGGCACCCACCTATTGACATCGGGGCCCACCAAAGCCTCTTCCACTACGGCCGGGCGGGTTTTTCTTGCCTTCCCCTCCTGTATGGAGGCGGAAGATGAAGGTTTTGAGCAAAAAAGAATTAAGGAATAGAATTAGAAGCATAAGGAGGAGTTTGTCTGCAGACCAGCATCAAGCCCTTTCCCAGAAGATTCTGGAACATATAAAAACTTCTGGCATACTAAACAACGCAGAGTTGATTCTAGCTTTTTGTCCTTTTGACGGAGAGCCAGACATATCTCCGATACTTGACGAAATACTTAGGTCTGGAAAGGATCTTGTTTTACCCAAGGTTGTGGGTGACGGTTTAAAGCTATGCAAAGTTCGTTTTACTGACACGCTCAGCATGGGCAGTTTTTGTATTTTGGAGCCTGCAGAGTGTGAAGAGGTGGATCCCGAAAAAGTGGAGTTAGCCCTAGTGCCAGGAGTTGCCTTTGACAGGAGAGGCTGTAGGTTGGGTATGGGAAAGGGTTATTACGATAGGATACTGGGGAAGGTGAGAGGTTTAAAGGTGGGAGTAGCCTTTAGCTTTCAGGTCTTTGAGGAGATCCCATGCGACCCTTGGGATCAGAAAGTGGACGCAATTTTAACTGAAAAAGGAATCTTTTACAGGAGGTAGGAAGATGAGCGAAATTGTTCTGATTGCAGTTTTGGGTTTGGTGGTATTGGCTGTAGGAATAGGTGTAGGTTTTCTCCTTTTCAGAAAAACACCTACACAAGTGCCAATACAATCGGAGGAGGTGCAAAAGCTATTAGAAAATGCCCAAAGGGAATATGAAAGGATTATAAGTATTGCGAGGGAGGAAGCTCAAAGAACCAGGCAGGAAGCGGAGGAGAAGAAGAAGGAAATTGAGCAAATGTTGGCTCAAAAACGCTTAGAACTTGATAAAAGAGAACAGGAGATTGAACAGAGATTGAGAAGTGTAGAGCAAGCTTTAAATCATAGGGAGCAGTCTTTGGTTCAAAAAGAGCAGTTTATAGAAAGGAGGTTTGAAGCTCTTGAAAGAAGAGAGGAGGAGTTATACAAAAGGGAGAAAGAATTAAGAGATTTAGAAAGGCATTTAGAAAGGGTACAAAGGGATTTGGAAAGCAGGATCGAAGAAATTCAAGAATTGGAAGAGGAGGTCCAAAGGCTAAAAGATAAACAATTGCTTGAACTTCAAAGAATAGCAAGTATGACTTTGGAGGAAGCTAGAGCGGAAGTGCTAAGGAGGGCAGAGGAGTCGGCAAGGATAGAAGCTATAAGGATAGCCAAAAAGATAGAAGATGAAGCAAGAGAAATGGCAGAACTGCGCGCAAAGAGGATAATAACTACCGCCATCCAAAGGTTGGCATCGGAGATAGCTATAAACTACACAACCACCGCAGTGGAGCTTCCTTCCAACGACTTTAAGGGAAGAATAATAGGAAGGGAAGGTAGGAATATAAGGACCTTTGAACTTCTAACAGGTGTGGACCTAATCATTGACGACACGCCCGATATAGTTACCATATCCTCCTTTGATCCACTTAGAAGAGAAATAGCAAAGGAGGCTTTGGAGAAACTTATAGAAGATGGTAGAATCCATCCTGCCAGGATAGAGGAGATAGTGAACGAAGTTAAAAAGGAAATAGACGAGAAGATAAAGAAGACAGGAGAGGAAGCATGTATGGAGCTTGGTCTATACGACATAAACCCAGGGCTTTATTACTATATAGGAAAACTTTACTATAGGACAAGCTACTCTCAGAACGTGCTTTTACACTCAAAGGAAGTGGCGTACATTGCAGGACTGCTGGCAGAAGAGCTTGGTTTGGATGCTAAGATGGCAAGGAGGGCTGGGCTTCTTCACGACATTGGCAAAGCCATATCCCACGAGCTTGGAGGCTCTCACACAGACATAGGCATAGAGCTGTGCAAAAGATACGGAGAACCAGACCCGGTTTTGAATGCTATAAAAGCACACCACAACGAGGAACCGGTCAGATATCCAGAGGTAGCTCTTGTTTGCGCTGCAGATGCCCTGTCCGCCGCAAGACCTGGCGCAAGGAGAGAAACCTTAGAGGCTTATCTCAAGAGACTGGAAAAGCTGGAGCAGATTGTAAAGTCCTTCAAAGGTGTGGCAAACGCTTATGCGGTTCAGGCAGGAAGAGAGGTTAGAGTCTTTGTGAGTCCTGAAGAAATAAACGACGAAGAAGCCTATCAACTATCAAAGGATATAGCCAGGAAAATAGAGGAAGAGCTTGAATTTCCAGGTCAGATAAAGGTGGTGGTGATTAGGGAGACCAGACATGTGGAATACGCAAAGTGAAGACCTAACTCCAATGCTCTCTCAGTATCATGCGCTAAAAAGACAGTATGCGGACTGTTTGCTTTTTTTTCGCCTTGGGGATTTTTACGAGCTGTTTTACGAGGATGCGGTGGTAGGCTCTAAGGAGCTTGGACTTGTGCTAACTTCTAGACCTGCTGGGAAAGGGAAAGAGAGGATCCCCATGTGCGGAGTGCCTTACCACTCATCCCAGTCTTACATATCAAAGTTGGTAAGCCGTGGGTACAAGGTGGCCATATGCGAACAGTTAGAGGACCCATCGCAAGCTAAGGGAGTGGTAAAGAGGGACGTCGTAAGGGTGCTAACGCCCGGCACATACTTTGAAAAGGAGCTTACAGGTTTGGCTTGCGTATACCGAAAAGGGTATAAGGTTTATTGCTCTTACCTTAGTCCATCCACCGGTGAATTTTTGGCAGGAAGGTTCAACAGGGACAACTACTTGGAATTCCTTTTGAAGTTTCAGCCAAAGGAGATTTTGACCCACGAAAAGTTTGACGATAGCGCACAGAAGGTTCTAAAAAGTTTTTTTACTCCTTATACCGAAGAAGACGTCCAAGAAGGTCTTGAACTTCTAAAGAAAGACTTTAACATCTTCCACTGGTCAGGTTTGGGTTTTGAAGAGGAAGAATTTTTAATACCTTGCGGTGTGGCTTATCTTTATCTGAAAAGAACGCAGAAGGGGTTTACCCCCTATGTGCAAAAGCCTAAACCGTATGCAGGAGAGGGCTATGTTGCCATAGACTATCGCACCAGAAGAGGACTTGAACTTTTGGAAAGCTACGAAGGGAGGGAAGACCTATCCCTTTTTGGCGTTATAAACAGGACCCTTACCGGTATGGGAAGAAGGCGCCTGAGGTTTAGGATAACTCATCCCTTTCTCAGGGAAGAAGACATAAGAAAAGTTCAACAGGCAGTTGAAGAGCTGTTGCAAAACAGAGAGCTTTTAAAGAGTATAAGATCCAAGCTTGAAAACATGCCAGATTTAGAAAGGCTTGCTTCCCGCATCAGCGGAAATGTGGCTACTCCAAGGGAATTTGCACTGCTTAAAAAGGCACTCTTCCTTTTGCAGGAAATAAAGGACCTTTTAGAACACTCCCAGTCAGAACTTCTAAAAGATCTCTTTTACAGCTTGGAGGACCTGGACGACATCTACCAAGACATAGAAAGGACCTTAGTGGATGATCCGCCCATACACCTAAAGGAAGGTGGGCTTATAAAGGAAGGTGTTCATCCACAGTTAGACGAGCTGAGAAAATTAAGGGATAAAACAGAAACGATTTTGAGAGAATACGAAGAAAGATTGAGAAAAGAAACAGGCATACAAAGCCTAAAGGTCGGATACAACAGAGTTATGGGTTATTACATAGAGGTGACAAAGCCAAACCTGAGATATGTGCCAAACTACTTTAAGCGCAGACAAACTCTTTCCAACTCAGAAAGATTTACTACAGACGAGCTTCAGAGGTTAGAGGAGAAAATCTTATCCGCTGCGACAAGGGCAAACGAGATAGAGTATGAGCTCTTTTTGGAGTTAAGGGAAAGAGTCTTAAGCAGCATACACAGAATCCACAAAAACGCCCAGCATATTGCAGAGGTTGATTATGTTCAAAGTTTGGCACAGATAGCTTTGGAGAAAGGTTGGAAAAAACCAGAGCTCTCTAAGGAAAAGATAATTTACATAAAGGAAGGAAGGCATCCAGTTATAGAACAGTTTAGTAAAGAATACGTGCCAAATAGCACTTACATGGATGAGCAAAACCTTATACACATAATCACCGGACCAAACATGGCAGGAAAGTCAAGCTACATAAGGCAGGTGGCCGTTCTTGTTCTTCTTACTCACATGGGTTCTTTCCTTCCGTGCAAAAGCGCACGCATAGGTTTGGTGTCTTCTATCCACGCAAGGATTGGCTCAGGAGACGTATTGGCTTTGGGAGTGTCCACCTTCATGAACGAGATGATGGAAGTTTCTGCCATTTTGAACTCTGCAGACGAGAGAAGCCTTATCATCTTGGATGAAGTGGGAAGAGGCACATCTACTTACGATGGTATAGCCATATCAAGGGCGATCATTGAATATATAGCCAAGAAAATAAAAGCTCGGACCTTGGTAGCAACACATTACTTGGAGCTAACCAGTTTGGAAGAAGATTTTCCGCAGATAAAAAACTACCACATGGCTGTTTCCGAAGGAGAGCAGGAGATAAACTTTTTATACACCTTAAAGGAGGGAAGCGCAAAGGGCAGTTTTGGAATATACGTGGCAAAGATGGCAGGGCTTCCAGAAGAAATCATCACGAGAGGTTATGAAATCCTGTCAAGCTTTGACGAAAGCTTACCCATTTTGGAGAAGGTTTATGAAAACTCAAAAAGATTGGAAGAGGAAACAATCTACAAAGAGCTTGTGGAAAACATAGAAAAATTAGACATAGCCAACATCACCCCCCTTAAAGCCCTTCTTATACTTGCGGACCTTAAAGAAAAGATCACGTCAAAGAAGCTTTTTAATCCGTCCCCCTTTCCAAACTTTCCACAATAATCTTATAGATTATATCTTCCTCTGGCTTTTCCCCATATTCTATGATTCTCTTTGCAAAGACAAATCTCTTTCTGTAATAGGGATCATTTATTCTACTTATTAGAACTTCCCCACCTCTTGTAGTGGCATGGATCATTTTACCATCCCCTATGTATATCCCAACGTGTGAGATATCGTTTCTATACGTCTTAAAAAACAGGAGATCCCCGGGCTTGAGCTCTGATAGGCTCACTTTGTATCCATACCTTGCTTGGCTTCTTGAGTCCCTTGGCAGATAAATACCGTTTGCTCTAAATACTTTTTGCACAAAAGCGGAACAGTCAAGACCATTGGGGCTAGTACCTCCGAACCTATAAGGTGTGCTATAAAAACTCATTGCAGTTAGTCTTATACCATCTGGATCAGCTTGGAACGTTTTTCCTTCCCCGTATTTGGCAGAAATACTCTCTATGCTTACCGATTTTGATATAACACTCTTTTTAGCTCCTTTCTTTTTGACGGTCTCTACTCTCTGTTTCTTCGTATGAGCTTTTGAACTTGCTATAGATAATCCCTGAAACATAATAATACATAGAACTAAGATAACAACCCTCCACATGCTCCACATCCTTCCCGAGGTCTGGATTTAGGTATTATACCATGCCTACTCTATATCCTCTCCCCTTAAGATCCTTTGCGTGTAGTTTACACATGCCAGAACCATAAACATCAAGGCGTGATTGTTTGTGTCGGGTAGCTCTTCCTTTACCCAAAGACTTCCATCTTCTCTTCTTACTAACTTTATGTATTTAAAAGCTTCTTCTCCAAGCCTTTTATTGGATATTTTTTCCAAAACCTTTTGCTTTATTTCCTCTGGAACTGGTTCCTCTACAAACATCTCAGATAATCCCCAAGTATTTTTGCGTGGTCAAAGACCATTTTATCAAAAGGTATTTGCTCTAAAGAGGATATAAAAACACTCTTTGCATCATCTCCAGCTTTTGGCGTTCCCTCTGCATCCAAAACAAAGACCACAGAAACCACGTGAAAGCGGGGGTCTCTGTCTGGTTCAGAGTAAACTCCAAGAAGTTTTACTATCTTTGCATCCAAACCTGTCTCTTCCTTTACTTCCCTTAGCACTGCATCCTCTACCCTCTCTCCTACTTCTACAAAACCACCGGGAAGGGCAAAGCCGTAGGGCTCGTAGTGTCTCTCTATAAGAACTATACCTTTAAACCTTTTGCCATCCCAAAGCCTAACAATTCCGTCCACCGCAAGAAAAGGAGTTTTGGGCTCAAACATGGCAAATCCTTATGTTTATTCCTCTGTTTTTGAGGTAAATTTTTAGCTCTGGAATGCTCACCTCCTTGAAGTGAAACAGCGATGCTGCGAGGGCAGCATCTACCTTAGATTGGGAAAACACCTCGTAAAAATGCTCCATACTACCCGCACCCCCAGAAGCTATCACGGGTATTCTTACAGCCTCAGCCACAGCTCTGTTAAGCTCTATATCATAACCTTTTTTGGTCCCGTCCGCATCCATAGAAGTTAGCAGAATTTCACCCGCACCCAAGCTTTCTACCCTCTTTGCCCACTCTACCGCATCCAAACCCGTGGGTGTTCTTCCTCCATGAATATAGACCTCCCATCCTTTGCCAGACCTTTTAGCATCTATAGCCACTACTATACACTGAGAGCCAAACCTTTTTGCAGCTTCGTAAATAAGCTGTGGATTCTTAACCGCAGAGGTGTTGATGGATATTTTGTCCGCACCAGCCTCCAAAAGCTTTCTTATGTCCTCCAAAGAGGCTATTCCTCCTCCAACAGTAAAGGGCATAAAGACAGTTTCCGCAACGCTTTTTACTACGTCTATTAAGATCTTCCTTCCCTCTGCGGAGGCACTTATATCCAAAAAGACCAACTCGTCAGCTCCCTGATCTTCATAGCTCTTTGCTACTTCCACCGGATCTCCCGCATCTCTGAGATTCTGAAACTTCACACCCTTTACCACCCTTCCCCTATCCACGTCTAAGCACGGAATGATCCTCTTTGCAAGCATCACCAGGTCCTTCCTATCTGCTGGTAGATCTCTTTAAGCGGTATTCTGTAGTATAGAGGTCTACCGTGGGGACAGGTGTGTGGATTGTTAAGCTCTACCCACTTTTTTAGCAAACTGTTGATTTGAGCGTGAGAGAGCTTTTCTCCCGCTTTTATTGCAGTTTTGCAAGCTTTGTCCGAAGAAAAACCCATCTCGTAGTTTATCCTCTCAGCCAAAAGATGTTGATCTATGAAGTATAGGCTTTCCATCCACTTTACCACCAGTATGGTGTCTTCTATTATACCCACCAGCTCAGGCTCGGTACGGTATTCATATTTCTCTTGTGCAAGGGAAGGTATATAGACACTTTGCTTTTTTAAAAGCTCACCCAAAAGCTCTTTTACCTTTCCTTCTTGAATTAGGCGCACATCTGCTTTCTTTGGATGGACGTTTATATCCAGCATGAACGGAGGCAGTTCCAAAAAGCAAAAGGCAATCCTTTTGTTTCCTACGGCTCTTTTCAGGTATTCCAAAAGACTTCTGTTTTGGACAGGTCTTGAGTTGATAAAAAGCTTTGTCTCTCCCCTCCTCTGGGAGAGAGAAACAAGCACGCGTACCCTTATACCATCTCTTTCAAGCTCTCGCTCTTCAAACTTTGTATCGTACAAATCTTCCAGGCGCTCTTTATTATCCTTTGCTGGTGGAAGGTTTAGGATTTCCTTCCCATCGCTTACCATCCTGAAAGCTACCTCTGGTTTAGCGGCGGCATAATCTCTAACATAACGTAATATCCTTGCCTTTTCTGTATCCTCCTTTTTTAAAAACCTCTGACGCGCGGGTAGATTGTAAAAAAGTTCATAAACTTCCACTTTTGTCCCCACGGGCATACCCTTTTCCTTAATGGAAATAACCTTGCCCCCTTCTACCCTCATCTCATAGCCTTTCTCCTCTCTGTAGAACTTAGAGTTTATGATTAGTTTGCTAACCTGAGCTATAGAATAAAGAGCCTCTCCCCTAAAGCCGTAAGTGCTTATGTGCATCAGATCTTCAAATCTCTCAAGCTTACTGGTAGTAAAAGGCAGGATAACCTTAGGGAGATCTTCTGGATGGATCCCTAAGCCGTCATCCCTCACCGATATATACCTTTTTCCACCTTTGATTATTTCTATATCTACTCTGCTCGCTTTAGCGTCAAGCGAATTTTCTAAAAGCTCTTTCACACAATCTAATGGACTTTCTATTACCTCACCTGCCGAGATCTTAGCTCTTACATCTTCTGGAAGCTGTTTAACGAACATTCACCATTGGGCAGTAATCTTAGACTTTTTGTTGAGATATTTGTCCACCGCCAGAGCAGCCTTTACACCATCCGCTGCAGCTATAACAGCCTGCTTTATGTTTGTGCATAGCACGTCCCCCGCGGCAAACACGCCTGGAACTGAGGTCATCATCTCCTCATTTACCACTATACAGTGCCCATCGGTCATTTCCACCTGGTTCATCAGAAAATCTACGGAAGGTTTGTTTCCACCCAAGAAAATGAACACACCGTCTACCTCTAAGCGCTTCTTTTCTTTTGTTTCTATGCTCTGCACGTCCAACCCTTCCACAAAGGATGTACCCACTATTTGGACTACCCTGTGGTGAGTAAGAATTTCCACCTTAGGATGGGCTTTTATTTCCTCTACCATCTCCGGTGGAGCCTTTATTCTGGACGAGGGAACAACCAAATATATCTTACTCGCAAACCTACTTATGAACTCCGTCTCTTCTAAGGCATAATCATCCTCTCCAACAACAGCTACTGGCTTTCCTTTAAAAAAAGCTGCATCACACACCCCGCAGTAAGACACACCTTTACCTAAAAACTCTTCTTCCCCCTTGTATTTGCTAGTTCTCTCCATGGCACCTGAGGCTATGATAACTGCTCTACCCTTAAATTCCCGTCCATCTATGGTATAAACTCTTTTGATATCTCCTAAGAGGTCTGTAGCTATAACCTTGCCTCTCACAAATTTAGCTCCAAAGTCCTTTGCATGATTCCTCATCAGCTTTAAGAGCTCATAGCCCGATATGGGACCTCTTATGCCTGGGTAGTTTTCTATCTGCTGTGTTACTCCAAGGGCACCGTCTGCTTCAGCTCTGTATAGCACAATGGTAGAAAGCCCTGCCCTTGCGGTGTAAATAGCAGCGGAGGAGCCGGCAGGACCGGCACCTATGATAATAACATCGTATATTTCATCCGTGTTGAAGTTAAGCGTGAGCTCCATCTTCTTCCTCCAGAGTTATTAAATATAATCAGACTTTGAGTGCTTCGTATACCCTTCCTACCAATTCTGCAGAGGGCTTTAAGGTCCTTTCGCCCTCCTCCCACTTGGCAGGGCAAGCTTCATCTGGATGGCTCATCAGATAAACGTTAGCTTTCATCTTCCTCACAAGCTCCTGGGCATTCCTTCCTACATTGTAGTAGTTTATCTCCGAACCAACAAGTAAACCCTCTGGGTTTATGATAAAGGTTCCTCTTAGGGCTAAACCTGTATCTTCATCGTAAACACCAAAAAGCCTCGATACTTTACCAGTGGGATCCGCACCCATCGGATAGCGCACCCTTTCCAACAACTTTTCCGTTGTCTGCCATGCTAAGTGAGTATACTTAGTGTCCGTGGATACAGATATAACTTCCGCTCCTAATTTAACCAGCTCGTCGTAATATTCAGCCAGATCTGCTAGTTCAGTAGGACAGACAAAGGTAAAATCTGCTGGGTAGAAAAAGAGGATAACCCAACGCCTCTCTTTCATGTAATCCTCCAACGAGACCTTACCAAAGCTTTTGGTCGCTGGATAATACACCTCCAGCTCAAAATTTGGCACTTTCTTACCTACCTGCAACATCTTCACACCTCCTTTTAGGTTTTTGTTATTTATTATTATATGCAAATTATTCTCAAGTACAATATGATTTTAATCATCTATAACAGGAATTGTCCTTCTCACCACCTCAACCTTTTTTGTATCCGCTTGAATTAAAAGGAGGCACTCTCCACTTTCTGAAAAAGAGAGAATCTCGCCCCAAGGGTCATATATGGCTGAACAACCTGCGTAATCTTCCCCTCCAGTCTCCCCCCAAGCGTTGGAAAGCATTAAAAAGCTCTGAAGCTCCACAGCTCTCGCTCTTGAGAGAACCTTCAAATGATCCTTTCTTTTTATACCCCACATGGATGGGACTGCGATAATCTCTACGTTCTTTTTTCTTAGTTCCCATCCCAGGCTTGCAAACCTGAGCTCAAAGCATATAAGGATTCCTAACCTTCCGTGTCTTGTCTCAAAAACAGGATTTCCTTCACCCGCGCTAAAGTGTTCACCTTCCTTGTATATGGGAAAGAGCTTTATCTTATCCCTCTTTCCTACAAGCTTGCCGTCGGATATAACAAAGGCGGTATTGTAAAATTTTCCGCTTCTCTCTTCTGGATAGGTCCCTACCAATGTGAGCTTTTTACTTTGGGATATTTCCTTTAGCTCTTCTAAAACTTCCCTGCAGGGCTTTGCATGTTCTCTTAGTCTTTCGTAGTCAAAACCGCAGAGAAACATCTCTGGAAGAACAACCAGGGCATCTTCCAAAGGCTCTATAAAGCTCAAAAGCTTCTTCTTGTTCTCTTCTACTTTACCAAAGGCTATACGCCACTGTAGAACTGCAAGCTTTATCAGGGAGATGGCACCTCCTCCAGTATGGATTTTATTAAAGCCTGCCCGTCCACCCCATCCCTCAGGACCATTCTATGGACCAAACAGTAAGGAGCTAGGTCTTTTACGTCTTCTGGAACTACAAAATCCCTACCCCTGCAGTAAGCAAGGGCTTTTGCGCAGTTTATAAGGTGCATAGCACCCCTCGTAGATACTCCCAGAATGATATCTGGATGATTCCTAGTCCTTGACACTATTTCAACCACAAATTTTGCTATATCAGGAGACACGTAAAACCTACTTATCTGTTGTATGGTAGACAGTATTTCATGAGGCTTTACCAAAGTAGTTAGCTTATCAATCTTTTCCAAAGGATTTTCTCCTCTGAGAATGCTTACTTCCGTTTCTTTGTCTGGATAACCGATGGAAATCCTCATGCTAAACCTGTCTAACTGGGATTCTGGCAGTGGGAAGGTTCCGTATTGCTCCAACGGGTTCTGAGTTGCTATAACAAAGAAGGGCTTGGGAAGCTCGTAGGTTATGCCGTCCACTGTAACCTTCCCTTCTGCCATAGCTTCCAAGAGTGCGCTTTGGGTTTTTGGAGTGGCTCTGTTTATCTCATCTGCCAAAATTATGTTGTGGAATATGGGCCCCTGTTTAAAGACAAAGGACTTTTTGGCTTGGTCGTATATACTAACGCCCAGTATGTCCGAAGGCAGAAGGTCGCTGGTAAATTGCACACGGGCAAAGGACAGACCCAAAACTTTTGATAAGGAGAGAGCTAAGGTAGTTTTACCAACACCAGGCACGTCTTCCAAAAGCAGATGACCACCAGAAAGAAAACACACCAAAGACTTAAGGACCACATCCTCCTTGCCCTTCAGGATTGAGCTTACACTTTCTACAATAATCTGCGGGTTCATAGGACAAGCTACTATTTTATGCGAAAATAAAACTTTAAAATTTACTAAGAGTGAAGTATCTAATAGCAGCTTTTTTGACTAGCTTTATAGTTAGCTATTTTTTTGTAGTTTTCAAGCATGGGCTTTTTGTTGACAAACAAGAGGGTGTCCAAAAGTTTCATCGGGATCCAACTCCTAGGATAGGCGGGGTAGCTTTGTTTGTATCCCTTTTTCTAACCGGTTCATTGATGAAACTCTTTGGAAAGCCCTTTGGAAAGGAGTTTTTAGTTATCTGTATGATTTCTTTACCTGTTTTTACCGCCGGACTTTTGGAAGATATAACTAAAAGGGTAAGTCCGAAGATAAGATTACTTTTTGCCTTTCTCTCCGGTATTTTAGCAGTGGTGTTTCTGTCCGCCAGGATAGAAAGAATAGATATACCTTGTTTTGACCACATTTTGACTTACAGTGCCTTTTCTTTGTTCTTTACAGCTTTTGCCTTGGCAGGTATGGCAAACGCTATGAACATAATAGACGGATTTAATGGTCTGGCCGGGGGTGTGGCAATAATTATATTTTTCTCATACGCTTATGTGAGCTTTGTTTTGCAGGATGAATTTTTACTTTACTTTAGCCTTGTCATGGCATCCGCTATTTTTGGTTTTTTCCTTCTTAACTTTCCCTTTGGCAAGATCTTCTTAGGAGACGGTGGAAGTTATTTTATAGGCTTTTTGGCGGGTTTGGTGGGTGTGCTTCTGGTAAAGCGGCATCCCGAAGTTTCTCCATGGTTTGTGCTTATGCTTCTGGCTTATCCGGTATTTGAGACAATATTTTCCATCTATAGAAGAAAGTTTTTAAGAGAACTCAGCCCATTTGATCCAGATGCTATTCATTTGCATACGCTAATTTACAGAAGAATCATCAGAAAAAAATACAAAACGACCCCTCATGTTATAAGGAATTCCCTTACTTCTCCCTACCTCTGGGGCTTTCAGATAATGGCATCCATCCCCGCCCTTCTTTTTTGGAAAAATACAGCTATTTTAATTTTATCTTTCTTAGCTTTCTGCCTTTTCTATATTCGGTTTTATTTCAAGATTGTCAGGTTTAAACTAAGCCGCTAACAAAGGAGAGATAGAAGGTTATAATAATTCCTCATGAGAGCTTTAATACTTGCAGCAGGTTTAGGAACCAGGTTTAGGAGTGAAAAGGCGAAGGTATTGCACACCATAATGAATAAGCCTATGGTCTGGTATGTTTATCAGATAGTTAGAGAACTTAACATAAGAGATATAGCGGTAGTGGTAGGACATCAGGCCGAGGAAGTTAAGAAAGTCTTTGAAGAAAAAGAAAATGTGTTGTTTTTTTATCAGAAAAATCCTAAGGGGGGGACGGCGGATGCGGTTATCTCGGCTATAGATTTTTGGAGAGACTATCAGGATTACCTTCTTGTAATCAACGGAGACACGCCACTGGTAAAAACTCAAACTATAAAAAACATGCAAAGATACATACATCTGGTAGAAGAATATGAAAATGTAAAACTAAGCGCTCTTATTCTTTCCAGTTTCCTTCCAGATCCGACTGGATACGGAAGGATAGTAAAGGATGACCAGGGTAATGTGATAAAAATCGTGGAAGAAAAGGATGCATCTTTTGAAGAAAAGCAGATAAAGGAAATAAACGGGGGAGTCTATCTTTTTTATAGCCCACACTTGCTGAGCGTTATTTTTTCATTAAAACCAAGTCCAGCGAGCGGGGAGCTTTATTTAACTGAAGCTATAAATCTAATGAGTAAAAGGGGGTACATAGTCAGAAGCTTTATGGCGGAAGAGCAAGTGGAGGTTATGGGTGTTAATAACCGTTGGGAGCTTGCCATAGCAGAAAATGTAATAAGGCTGAGAATACTGGAAAAGTTAGCAAAGGAGGGCAATACTATCCATCAGCCGGAAACAGTTTGGATAGAGCCAGACGCAAAGCTAGAAAGCGACGTGGAGATAGAACCGGGGGTTGCCATAATAGGAAACAGCAGGATAGGAAAAGGAGTCCGAGTAGGAAGGGGAAGTATTATACAAAATTCTACTCTTGAAGAGGGTGTAATAGTGGAGCCATACAGTATAGTAAGAGATTCGCACGTAAAAAGTAGGGCGGTGGTGGGTCCCTTTGCACACATAAGAAACCAATCAGTTATAGGTGAAGAGTCCCACATAGGGAATTTTGTAGAAGTCAAAGCATCAAACATAGGGAATCATGTGAATGCTAAGCATCTTGCTTACATAGGCGATGCAACCATTGGAAATCGCACCAACGTGGGTGCGGGTGTGGTATTTGCTAATTACGATGGAAAAAGAAAACACCAAAGCTACGTGGGAGAAAACGTCTTTATAGGTAGCAATTCTCTAATAATAGCCCCCATACAGCTTGGTAGCTATTCCTACATAGCAGGTGGTTCAGTAATAAACAAAAACGTAGAGGAAGGGGATTTAGCCATAGCAAGACCTAGAGTAAGAATAATGAAGGGTAAAGGTAAAGAGAAGCTCACTTAAAGTGAGCCGGGAGGGATTTGAACCCTCGACCCACGGATTAAAAGTCCGTTGCTCTACCAGGCTGAGCTACCGGCTCTAATATGCTTTTATTATATATTGATTCTTTAAAAAATGCACAACTATTGTTTGTTGCTTTGCTTTGTAGGGACTAACTTTCACGGTTGGCAAGTGCAACCTAACCTGAGGACTGTGCAGGGAACTTTGAGCGATGCTTTGGGTATGCTTTTTGGAGAAAAGGTAAAGTTGATAGGTTGCTGCAGAACGGATGCGGGAGTACATGCAAAGGAATATATAGCTAACTTCAGAAGCTCTAAATTTTTTCCCATAGACAATCTTTTGAAAGCCCTCAACTCAATCTTGCCAGAGGATATAGGTATCAAAAAGGTTTGGCTTGAAGATCTAAGCTTTAACGCCAGGTATTCGGTAGCTGGTAAGCTTTACACCTACAGAGTTTTTCCTTCTCTTGCAAGGGATCCTTTTTTGGAACCTTTCGTGTGGCGCATTCCTTATAGTCTGGATATAGAGAGTATGAAAAGAGGCGCAGAGCTTTTTCTCGGAAATTACAACTTTTCAGGCTTTGCCAAGCTTGACGAAGAAGAGCATGATCCCTTTGTAGAGATTGAGGAGTGCAAAATAGAAGAAAAAGATAGAATAATAGAAATAAGCGTGAGAGCAAAAAGGTTCTTAAGATATATGGTAAGGCGCATGGCGGGGTGTTTGATATACTTAGGCATGGGTAAGCTAACTGTGGATGAAATAAAGGAATTTTTAAGTGGCAAGAAATGTCCTTACACTGCCAAGGCAAAGGGACTAACTTTGGAGAGAGTTTTTCTATGAAGGAACTTTTTTACATAAGAGTGAGACAATTTTTTAAAGCCTTCTTAGGTTTAGTAACTCTAATATTTGTTGCATGTTTACCTTTATACCCATACTTTAGACTACCACTTCATATAAACATGGTCTTGGGTAGTATGCTTATAACTTTGACTTTGAGTGTTTTTTTAGTTATCTTGGCGCTGATTCTAAGAAAAAGACTTTTTCCCATCCATACCCAAAAGGAAAAGTATTGGAGTCAAAAAGCCATACGCAGATACTTTTGGCTCTACGTCTTGGTTACTCTTCCCTTCTTCTTTAGTTTTATCGTATACATTATCTTTGCCCCCCTGTCTGTGCTGATTCTTGGCTATTTTCTATCCATTTTTGGTTTAATATTATTAAGACCAAGAAAGGAGGACATTCTATGACCAGAGAAGAGATAGTGCAAAAACTTCTTCAAGAAGATAGAGAGTTTAGGTATCATTACGAAAAACACGAGGAGCTTGACAAGCAGATAGATAAGTTGGAAAAACACCATCCTATGACCCACGACTTGGAGATGGAAATAGAAAAGCTAAAAAAGGAAAGGCTGTTGCACAAGGACATAATTGAGTTAAAAATTCAGCAGTTTTTAAACAGTCAAAAAGTTTAACTGCATTCGCCCGATATGTGCCTCCCGCTGTCTAAGTTGATTATCTCTCCAGTCATACTTTCCACTTTGAGCAAAAACTTGGTTAGCGCCACCACGTCCTCTATGGAAACTTCTCTTTTTAGTGGCGTTTTGTCTATGTAGCTGTTCCATCTTTCTTGGGAAAAATCTGGAGGCTTTAGGGTTGGACCTAAGGCTATGGCATTTACCAATATGTAAGGGGCAAGCTCCTTTGCAAGGACTTTTACGCAAGTGTGTAAGGCACCTTTTGAGATAAAGTAAGCACTGTAGTTTTTGTAGGGTGTGGTGTTTGTTGCCCAATCTCCAAAGGCTATTATTCTTCCCTTTATGGATTGCTCGTTTCTAAGCATATAAGGAGCACATTCTTTGGATACGAATAAAAAAGCCTCCGCTATGGGTAGAAAGTGTTTTTTCACGTCTTCTTCAGTTATGCTCTCAAGTGGTGTGGGAAAGTAAGGACTTGCAAGATGAATAAAGGCATCTATCCTTCCAAAAACATCAAAAGTTTTTTGAACTATAGCTTTATAAGAATCCCTTTCGGAAAGGTCGGCTTTTATTCCTGAAACTTCTCCGTACTCTTTTAATCTTTCTACTTCCTTCTCTGAAGAAAGATAAACTACCGCCAAGGACCAACCGTCCTGTAAGAGCTCTTTGGCTACATAAAAACCTATCCGCCTTACTCCAGTTATTATTCCAACTTTTCTCACAAAGGACTATTTTAGCAATTACACTCCTTTATTCCCAGTTTTCTGTATACGCTAACCACAGGGCACCAATTGGTAAAAGCCGATTGAATCTGATTGACAGCCATAAAGGCTATAAAAGCTTTCCAAAACCAGTGTATGTCCGAACCGACTATAGCCACAAGCCAGACAAACAGAAGAACAACTCCAGAAGTAAGCCTTAAAGCTCTGTCCATTGTAAGCGTCATATCTTACCTCCTCCAGCTTATTAATATATTCTAATAATTTAATACGCAACTATAACTTTTTCAATCCATCTTAACAGTTTCTTAACCTTGCAAACATATTATTAAGCTACAAGATGAGATATGCAATAGTAGAGCTACACGATGTATCTCCATTCCACAAAGAGGAAGTTTATAACGCAATAGAGTTCTTGGAAAAGCTACACGTTGAAAAATTCTCACTGCTTCTTATCCCCAACTTTAGAGGAGAGTATGCCATAAACAGGTATGCCCCTTTTGTGAGTTTTATAGAGAAAACTAAACAAGAAATCATAATGCACGGTTATACGCATACGGGCAAGAAAAGGCTGCAACATCTTCTTTACACTTACGGAGAGGGAGAGTTTGGGGAAGGGGACCTTGAAGAAACCTATCTAAAATTGGAAAAAGCTTTGGAGATATTCCAAGCGATGCGGTTGGATACGAAGGTATTTGTGCCACCCGCTTGGATAGGAAACCCTTGGCTTGATGACTTGCTGTATTCCTTTGGCTTTTTAGGGGTAGGCTACAGAGGAAAGATAAAGGATTTACAGAGCGGAGAAGAGATTAAATCTCCCGTATTGACCTTCAGCAACAGGTATGGACTCTCTTACATTAGCATTAAAACTGTGCCCATTCTCTTTAAGCTCCTTGATAGGTATCCTTTCCTAAGACTTGCGTTGCACACTGCCGATTTCAAAGACAAAAGAAAAGTAGCCTTATGGAGGTTAATTATCAATCAAATAAAAAAAGAAAGGAGGTTAATAAGCTATGGGGAATTACTTAGCAAAGGCAGACCTTCACCTTCATTCCAAGGCGTCCAACCTACCGGGGGGTTGGTTCAGTCAGCTAATTAATTGTCCTGAGAGCTTTACAGAACCGCAGGAGATATACAAAAGGCTAAAAGAAAGGGGAATGACATACATCACCATAACGGACCACAACACCATAGACGGTGTTTTGGAAATAGCACACCTGCCGGAGGTTTTCATAAGCTGTGAATACACAGTTTTTTTCCCAGAGGAAAAGGCAAAGGTCCATGTGCTCGTTTATGGAATAGACGAGAAAATACACCAGGACCTGATAAAGCTAAGGGAAAATGTTTATGAGTTTGTGAAATATCTAAAAGAAAAAGACATAGCCCACTCTTTGGCCCATCCTTTATACTCTGTTCAGGACACAAGGATAACAAAAAGCCTGGTGGAGAAGTTTGTCCTCTTGTTTGACAACTGGGAGATAATCAACGGCACAAGAGGAGAAGGTTTAAGGATTGTTGAAGAAAAAATTGCCAGACTATATGACGGGTGGGAAAAAATAAGACAGCTGGAAGAGAGGTATAACATTCAGTCTCTGAGAAGCAGAGAACATATAACCTTTACTGCTGGCTCCGATGACCACGGTGGTTTGGATTTAGGTAGAACTTGGACTGAAGCAAAGGCAAGCTCAAAGGAAGAGTTTCTAAAAGCTATAAAGGAGGGTCATACTTCCGTAGGAACGGAGGAGCTGGGATACGAAAGGGTGCTAAATATGGTTGGTAGAATTGCTTACGACTACTTAAGCAGGCGCAACACAATACCCAAGCACGTGAAACCGTTCCTTGATTTTGTCTTCATGCATTCAGACAACTTTTTCAGCGAGCTTTTTGTTAGGAACCTCTTTGGAACCAATGCCCCCAGACATTACATATTCAAAGAGATAATAAACAAGCTACCCTTCATGAGCTTAGAAAGGCTCATAAGGGAGTTTTCCCTTACGCATCTCGGCGAGACGATACTATCCTTTATACTGCACTCCCTTCCTTTGGTTATACTCAGCCAACAAAAGAAGGAAGAGGACAACGCAAAAAGGATAGCTATGAACCTTGGATTGAACAACGGAAAACCTATGAGGTTAGCATACATAACTGACACATACTTTGACATCAACGGGGTAGCCAGAAGCTCAAAGATCGTAAGATACTTGGCAAGCACATACAACCTCCCCGTGGATGTTATAGCGGTGGGCAACAAACAAGATAGAGAAGATAACCTGGTGCTACTAACACCTATGACGGAGTTTTCCACACCCTTTTATGAGGAGTTTAAGCTAAGAGTGCCTTCCCTTGTGGAGCTTTTGGATGTGCTAAAAGGATACAGCCACATCCACGTGGCTACTCCTGGACCTTTAGGTATTATGTCCATTCTTGTAGCCAAGCTTCTTAACCTACCTCTGTCCTTTGCCTTCCACACGGATGTGCCCTCTTACGCTTACAAATACACCAACAGTTCAGATCTAAAGGATTGGCTTTACAAAGCACTTGTCTTCATCTGCCATCTGGCTGACAGGGTTTTTGTTCCTTCGGAAACTTATCTAAAAACATTAGTAGAGAAAGGCGTTTCAGCAAACAAGATAAAAGTATTCAAAAGGGGCGTGGATACAGAGCTTTTTAGCCCTTCCTACAGAGAGAAAGACTTTTTCCAAAAGAACTTTGGCATCCCAACGAAGGGTAATGTGGTGTTGTATGTGGGCAGGGTTTCAAAGGAGAAAAACTTGGACACCTTCCTTTACTGTGCAAAAGTCTTTCCGGAGGATACCTTTATAGTAGTAGGGGATGGTCCCTACAGGAAGGATTTGGAAGAGCGCAAACCCAAGAATACTTACTTTGTAGGCTATCTTACAGGACTGTCTTTGGCAAAGGCATATGCGAGCGCGGATGTGTTTCTTTTCCCCTCAGAGACGGAAACTTACGGGCAAGTTGTGCTAGAAGCTATGGCTTCGGGCTTGCCGGTGATAGTTAGCTCAAAGGGAGCATCCCACGAGCACGTGCAGGAGGGTATAAACGGCTTTATAGCAAACTCACCAGAGGATTTTGCAGAAAAGCTAAACAGGATCTTGGGCAATCCATACCTGAGAGAGTTTATGAGTAAAGAAGCCCTTTCTTATGCCAGGTCAATGGACCTAAAAGAGTCTTATTTGAACTACATTGATAGCATAATGTCCCTTTCCGGAGTAAAGGCATGAAGATAATGGATATTACTCCCTATTATCACAGCTACAGTGGGGGCATAAGGACATACATAGACAAAAAGGTAGAGTGGATCTTTGAAAAGGAATGGGAACACGTGGTAGTTATACCAGGCAAGGCCTATAAAAAGTATCAAGTGAAAAGAACAACTTTCTACGAGCTTCCTTCTTTTCCTCTAATTGGTGGATACAGGTTTTTTAGGAGTTTGGAAAATATAGAAGAGGTGATAAGACTGGAAAAGCCAGACCTTTTGGAGTTTTCTGGGACCTACCTTCCCATACCATTTTTTAAGAAAAAAGGAATACCCATAAGCGTGTTCTATCACGCGGATGCAAAAAGAGAGCTTTCTCTTCTTCCAGCTCCAAGAAAGCTATGGGAGGGTCTCTTTAAATTGATTGTAGATAAGTGCCTAAGGGTTGCAGAGTTCATACTCGTGCCTTCCTTAAAATACAAGAGGGAATTAGAAAGCTTTGGTTTAGAAAACGTCCATTACGTGCCCTTAGGTGTGGATACTCAGACCTTCCACCCGAGCAAAAGGGATGATCAGTTTAGACACTCCTTTGGCATTCAAGATAATAAGCTTTTACTCCTATACGTGGGAAGGCTTAGTCCAGAAAAAGGCATAAACACACTTATAAAATTACTGAAAGGTTTGGACCCATCCATGTTTCACATGCTAATAGTAGGCAAAGGTCCTCTGGAATTCCTCGTGAAAGCACATCAGAGAAAACTTTCAAACCTGACTTACATGCCATACATAAACTCCAAAGAGCAGTTGGCTAAGGTCTATGCAAGCGGAGATATATTCGTAAGCGCAAGCATGTTTGAGACCTTTGGTTTAGCCTTTCTGGAAGCTCAGTCAAGCGGATTACCCGTCTGCGCCTTTGACTTAGACTTGGAGACCCAAATAATGAAAGAGACCCTTGCACCTAATGGAGACGTGGACAGCTTAGCAGAGAGTGTTTATAAAGCATCCGAGCTCATAAGGCACAATAACTACCTTAGGGACTACTTGCACAAAAAGGTTAAGGAGAGCTTTAGTTGGGAAATAACCTTTAAGTCCCTTTCAAAGGCATACGAAAGTGAAGGTTTAATATTAAGCGTTGGGAGGTAAAGCTATGAGGAAAATAACAGTAAAAGATAGAAAAGTAGCAGAAAAATTGGAGAACAGGCTTATAAAAAGGGGTTTGGTGGTAGCTGTCTGTGGAAAAGAGGAGAAGTCTCCGGTGATAAATAAAGCCCACGTGCTGATAGAGATAAAGGAATCAGAGTCTAAGGAACCTAAGGGTATAGTCTAAGGCGGAAACGTAGGCAAGGAATACTGCAAGCCAAAGGAAAGACTGGCTTATCGGGTTTGATAGTGCAAGTAGGATCAAAGTTATAAACTCAACGGCTGTTTTGGACTTGCCAACATACGAAGCGGGCATGGAGTAGCCCTTTTCCACAGAAAGACTCCTCAAAAAGGATATGTATAGCTCTCTTATGAGCAAAAGCACAAAGGCGTATGGAGAAACTTCCTGAAGGTATAAGTAGGCAGAAAGACAAGACAGAACAAAGACCTTATCCACGAAAGGATCTAATAAGACACCCAACCTATTAACCTCTTTCCTTCTTCTGGCAATACCCCCATCCAGCCAGTCGCTCACCGCCCCTATCAAAATGGTAAGTAAGGCTAATGTGCTATACTCATTTAGGACTGCATAAACCGCCAGGAAGGTAAGGAGGAATCTGAAAAAGGTTATATAGTTGGCCATAATTGGGATTAAAAGTATAACACTTTTTAAGCTATATGTATCAATAGCATAAAATATGAGTGATTTATACTAAATTTTTTAGCAATACCTCTTGACAAAAAGGTGGATTGTTAATATAATATTTTTAAGAAAAACTTCAGAAGGAGGTGGTAGGCATGGCTAAGTTAAGACCACTATATGACAAAATAGTGGTTAAGCGTCAGGAAGAACAAGAGCAGAGGACTGCCTCTGGGATAATAATCCCAGATACCGCTAAAGAAAAGCCACAGATCGGTGAAGTGGTGGCAGTGGGAGAGGGTAAGCTTTTGAACAACGGTCAAATAGTTTCTCCAAAAGTAAAGGTGGGAGACAAGGTAATCTTTAACAAGTATGCAGGCACAGAAGTGGAGCTGGACGGAGAAAAATATTTAATCATGTCTGAGGACGAAGTCCTCGCCATTATTGAATAAAAACCCTTTAAGGAGGTGAAACCATGGCAGCAAAGAAAGTTGTTTATGGAGAAGAAGCAAGGGCCAAACTAAAGGCTGGAGTTGATAAGCTTGCCAATGCAGTGAAAGTTACCCTTGGACCCAAGGGAAGAGAGGTCATCATAGAGAAAAAGTGGGGAAGCCCCTTAGTTACCAAAGACGGTGTAACAGTGGCCAAAGAAATAGAGCTGAAAGATCCATATGAAAACATGGGTGCTCAGCTTGTAAAAGAGGTAGCCTCCAAGACCGCTGACGTAGCAGGAGACGGAACTACCACTGCCACTGTTTTGGCACAGGCAATATTCACAGAAGGTCTAAAAGCCATAGCCTCTGGAGCAAATCCAATGGACATAAAGAGGGGTATTGACAAGGCGGTGGAAGTGGTAGTTGAAGAGATAAAGAAGATGTCCATACCTGTATCCGGTAGAAAAGAAATAGAGCAAGTAGCAACCGTATCTGCTAATAACGATCCTGCTATAGGTAAGATCATAGCTGATGCAATGGAAGCGGTTGGAAAGGAAGGGGTTATAACCGTGGAAGAATCAAAGACCGCGGAAACAATCTTGGAAACAGTTCAGGGTATGCAGTTTGACAGAGGATATCTATCTCCGTACTTCATAACCAATCCAGATAAAATGGAAGCGGTGTTAGAAGATCCTTTCATACTCATCTACGAAAAGAAGATCTCCAACGTAAAAGATCTACTACCAGTTCTTGAACAGGTGGTAAGGGCTGGAAAGCCAATACTCATAATAGCGGAGGATGTAGAAGCAGAAGCCTTAGCTACCTTAGTGGTAAACCACATTAAGGGAGTAATAAGGGCATGCGCAGTCAAAGCGCCAGGTTTTGGACAAAGAAGAAAAGATTACCTACAAGACATAGCCATACTCACCGGTGGAACTGCCATAACCGAAGAGCTAGGTATTAAGCTTGAAAGTGTAACACTTGATATGCTCGGAAGGGCAGACAAAGTAGTAGTAGATAAGGACAATACTACCATAATAGGTGGTAAAGGTTCCAAAGAAGCTATTAACGCCAGAATAGAACAGATAAGAAAGCAGATAGTGGAAACCACATCGGACTACGATAGGGAAAAGCTTCAAGAGAGATTGGCTAAACTGTCCGGTGGAGTAGCCATAATAAGGGTAGGTGCTGCCACAGAGGCAGAAATGAAGGAGAAGAAGGCAAGAGTTGAAGACGCAGTGCATGCTACAAAGGCAGCGGTAGAAGAGGGAATAGTGCCAGGTGGTGGTGTGGCTCTGGTGAGAGGTTCCGAAGCGTTGGAAAACATACAGTTGGAGAACCCTGATCAGCAAATAGGAGTGGATATTGTAAAGAGAGCCTGCAGAGTTCCTCTCAGGCAAATAGCAGGGAATGCTGGATTTGAGGGATACGTCGTGTTAGAGAAGGTTATTGCTTTAGGCAAAGAAAAGGGTAAGAATTACGGATTTGACGCAGCAGTTGGAGAATACAAAGATATGGTAGAGGCAGGAATTATAGACCCAACAAAGGTGGTAAGGACAGCTCTTATAAACGCCGCATCTGCCGCAAGCGTTATGCTAACTGCAGAGGCCTTGGTTGCCGAAATACCAGAGGAAAAGAAAGAAAAAGTCCCAACTTCACCGGAAATGCCCGAGCTTGACTAAAAAAACAAAGCCCCTTTACGGGGCTTTTTTTATTTCTCCTTTTTTCCTCGCCATTATTTGGGATACTTCCGCAGCTTTTTGAGGGTCCATAGCAGAAAGTATGGCGGCAGCCTGTTGTTCCCTCAGTCTTAGAAGGATCTCGGCGGCCAAATTGGGGTTCATGTTGTTCATTATAGCTCCAGCCTCATCGGAATCCGCCCTGTTGAATATGGCCACCAACTTTTGAAAATCTGGAGGCATTTCTTCCTTCTTAGGTTCAACTTGCCTTAGCTCCTCCAGTTTCTTTCTTTCCTGCTCTAATTTCCTCAACTTCTCCTCCAACTCTTTTGTCACCAGCTTTAACTCATTCTCCACTTTGCTTTCTTTTCGTTCTTTTATCTTTTTCTGGATCGCACTCTGCCCAACTGTAAGAGTAGGAATTAAAAGTAGAAAGATTAGGAATTTTTTATCAGATGGAAGAATTTTGATCTAAGCATCTCAACAGAGCTTTCTTTTCGCCGCAATTCATATTTTAACCTATGCTTTACCACCTCCACGCCCTTTATTTCTCTATATATAGATTTTAACTCTTCTTGCTTGCGAGCTTTTTGCTGATTGAGTATGGTCAAATCTTTCTCCAAATTCTTCCTTCTCTCCAACAGACTCCTAAACTCTACAAGCCTTTCAAAGGAAAAATCAGCTTTTATACTCTGGTTCAACTCATCCATCTTTATCTCAATGGCTTTGATCTCAGCTTCAAGGGCACTGATCTGCCTGTCAATCTCCTCTATTTCTTTTGCCTTCCTTTTTTTCTCCCAGTCTTCGACTTTGAGGATACCTTTAATCCACCGCATACAAACTCCTCAAACCTCTTCCTTCTTCATCCCAATCTAAACCATAGCCTACCAAGAATTTGTTTGGAACTTCAAAACCTACGTAATCTATCTTAATATTTACCCTTCTTCTTTCCTTTTTGTCTAACAGCACGCACACCTTTAGCACGGATGGGTTTTTCCTTTTTACAAACTCCACTACTTCCTTTAGGGTCCAGCCAGTGTCAAGTATATCATCCACTAATAAGACCTTTTCCCCCTGTATGTCCATGGTAATGTCCTGAATTATCCTCACGCTTCCAGAAGACTCTTGCGAAGAGCTGTAGCTTGACACCCACATGAAATCCACTTTTACGGGAACGGAAAATTCCCTTATAAGGTCTGCGGTAAAAACAAAAGAGCCTTTCAGCAAAGACACTACAATAAAGCCCTGTCCCATATCCTCTTCTATTTGCTTTGCCAAAGCTCTCACTCTCTCTTTTATCTTCTCCTCTGGTATGACCAGGCTAATAGGCTTTCCTTTTATGTGCATGGGTTTAATTTTATCATTCTGATGTTAATCAGGCTCAGCATAGAGAAGTTTTTTCTCATAGAGGAGCAGGAGCTAAACTTTGACCCGGGCCTTAACGTGATAACTGGAGAGACGGGAACGGGCAAGTCTATGACAGTATCCACCCTCCTGTTCCTTTTAGGACAGCAGGGGGATTATCCAGAAGGAACTGCGGTAGAGCTGGAACTATCCATAGACGGTGAGGAGTATGTAATAAGAAGGGAGATAAAGAATCGCAGAAGCAGGTTTTATCTGAACGGAATAGGAAGCACGCAGAAAACAGTCAAAGAGATTATCTCCAAAGCCCTAATCTTTCAAGGGCAAGACGATAGGCTAAAGATACTGAGGAAGGACTTTCAAAGGGATGTGTTTGACAAAACAGTAGGATGCTACTCTACGAGAAAGAGCTTTGAGGAGCTATACCAAAAGTTGGAGGAGGTAAGCAAAAAGATAGACTACCTTTTGGGCTTAGAAAGAGAAATAAAAATTAGGGTAATAGAAGAAGAGCTAAAAGAGATTGAGAAGGTTGGATGGTCTGAAGAAGAGTATATTGATGCCTACAAAACCGTAGAAAGGTACGCAGAAGTGGAGAAGAAAAATAAACTTTCTTCAGAAGGCGTAGCTCAAATAGACAGTTTGCTTATACCATCCGTTAAAAACCTTGCAAAATTGCTTGGAGAACTTGGTTTAGAACAGGAAAAACAGGGTGTTCTTAGAATGCAGGAGGAGCTATTTAACGTAAGAAGACGCCTTTTGGATATATACGAAAACATAGACCCAGATTACATAAACCAACTCAACGAGAGGATATTCTTAGTCCAGAGGTTGGAAAGAAAATATGGTAGGAAATACGGCGAGGTTCTCAAGATTGCCCAGGAGCTCAGAGAAGAGTTGGAAAGACTAAGAAGTATTGAAACAGATCTGGAGAGCTTGCAAAGTCTGAGGGAAAGCTTACATCGTGAACTGAGATCCTTGGGAGAAGAGCTGAGCACGAAAAGGAGGCAGGGTAAAGAAAGATTTGTAAATCTTGTATTGGGACACCTGAAAGACTTGGGGTTGGAGGGAGCGCTCTTTGATGTGTTCTTTGAAAAGCAGGAGGGTAGGTTTGGACATGAAGACATAAGGTTCGTCTTTTCTTCTTACGGTGGAGAGCTTAGGGACTTAGCACAGGTAGCCTCTGGGGGTGAGATATCAAGAATAGCCTTAAGCCTCTTTTTACTATCGCCAGTGGCAGAAACTTACCTGTTGGATGAGATAGACGTGGGAGTAAGTGGGCAGACCTCTGTAAAAGTGGCCAAGTTCCTAAAAAGACTCTCCTCCAAGATGCAAGTCATTGTCATAACCCACTCTCCCGCCTTAGCTTCAGCTGCAGATAAGCACTTTAAAACCTATAGAGAAGGGAGCAGGGTCTTTATAGAAGAATTAAAAGAGGATAGACTGGAGGAAATTGCAAGGCTAATGGGTATTGTAAACAGCCAAACTATAAATGGAGCCATGGAGTTAATCAGAGAGGTTAGCAATGTTTGAAGAGATCCTTTTGGCAAAAAAAGAGGTAGAGCCTTTTGTAAAAAGGCGATTGGAGGAGTTTAAGAAGCTTGGAGATTCTGGGAAAACCACCTTTGACTTTAGGCCCTTTTTGGATGTACAGTACGAGGCGGACCTTTTTTCGGAGCTTTGCTTTTGCATACTAACCGCCAACTCCTCAGCAGTTCTTGGCATAAAAGCTCAAAAACAGATAGGCATGGAAGGCTTTAAAAAGATGAGTTTAGAGGAGCTAACAGAGGCGCTCTCTTCCATAGGACACCGCTTTGCAAGACAGAGGGCAGAAAGGATAGTAAAGGCAAGGGATAACTTTGACAAAACCTTGGAGCTTTTAAAGGGCGGTGGGGACCCTTCTAACCTTAGAGACCTGCTAAGCGATACTTGTTCAAAGTACAAAGTGGAAGGTTTTGGGATGAAAGAAGCTTCCCATTTTCTAAGAAACATAGGCTACGATAACCTGTCCATAGTGGATAGGCACATATTTAGGTTTTTGAAGGAAAAAGGACTGATCCCAGACTACAAAACTATGACCAGAAAGATATACCTTCAGGCGGAAAAGGCATTGAAGGAAGTAGGGGAGAAGTTGGGTGTTAGCATGGCAGAGCTTGACCTTTACATATTCTACTTGAAAACCAGAAAGGTGTTAAAGTAATAAAAGCGATGGATAGCGTACTGCTTATACTGTTTGCTTATCTGCTTGGGTCGGTCCTTTTTGGAGAGCTTATAGCAAGGAAAAAGGGCATAGACCTTAGGTCCGTAGGTAGCGGAAACGTAGGTGCTACAAACGTAAGTAGGGCCTTAGGGAAGAAATACGGCGTGCTCGTGTTCTTTCTTGACTTTCTAAAAGGGCTTTTTCCGGTGGTCCTGTCCAGGATTTACTTTGGTCTTGAAAGCTGGACTACCGTCTTTGTGGGCTTGGCTGCTTTCCTTGGACATCTGTATCCCTTTTTCCACAACTTCAGGGGAGGCAAGGGTGTGGCCACTGCCTTCGGTGTACTGCTCGCTATCTCACCAACCATAGCTTTATTTTCCCTCTTGGTTTGGCTTTTGTTGTTTAAGTTAAAAGGATACGTCTCCCTGGCCTCCTTAGGTGCTACAGGCTTTGCCTTTATCCTTTCATTGATAATGCTGAACTTTAAGCTTATTTTGATGGTTTCTTTTATAACCCTGCTAATCCTATACAAGCACCGGGATAACATAAAAAGGCTTTTAGAGGGCACAGAGCTTGGCTTTAGGAGATGAAGTTTGTTCTTCTGTTTAACTTTGTTCTATTGATCTTTCGCGTGTTTTATGTTCTTTATTATCCCCTTGACCTGACGCCGGAGGAAGCCCAATATTGGGATTGGTCAAGGCATCTGGACCTTAGCTATTACTCCAAACCTCCCATGGTAGCATACCTAAACTATCTTAGCTCTTCCATCCTTGGACATA
Source organism: Thermocrinis sp. (assembly GCF_036781485.1). Lineage (NCBI taxonomy): Bacteria > Pseudomonadati > Aquificota > Aquificia > Aquificales > Aquificaceae > Thermocrinis > Thermocrinis sp. The sequence continues at coordinate 72,781 of NZ_DAIQAX010000003.1, read as the reverse complement.
CAGAGCTGGCGGTCAGGATAGTTCCCATAACTTTTTCCTTTTTGTTGTCCATTCTTACCTACTTTTTTTCTAAAAGGTTCTTCAACGAGAGAGTAGCTATAATCTCTGCCACGCTTCCCCAAATATCGGTTGGCTTTTCTATAAACTCCATCCTTATGACCACGGATGCACCACTTTTATTCTTTTGGTCTCTTAGCTTGATTGCCCTTTGGCTTTCCCTTGAGTATGAAAAAACCATTTACTGGTTCTTACTTGGCTTTTTTGCAGGATTGGCCTTTTTGAGCAAATACTCCGCAGTCTTTTTACTTCCTTTGGCCCTTCTTTACATATTTTTCTACAAAAGGCAAGTCCTAAAAGAAGTAAAGCCTTACCTTAGCCTCGCAGTGGCATTTTTGATGAGTTTGCCCGTTCTTTATTGGAATTACAAGCACCACTTTGTCTCTTTCAAGCACGTTTCTACGCTTGCTACCAAGAACTCATCAATGATAAATATAAACAGCCTTTTAGAGTTCTTGGGAGGCCAGCTTCTTTTGGTTTCTGTATTACCCTTCTTTTTTATAGTTAAAGGTTGGCTTTTCGGCTGGAAGGACAAAGCTTTGAGCTTTTTGGCCCTAACTTCTATGCCTATCTTTCTTTTCTTTTTTGCGATGTCAATTAAAAAGCCCGTAGAAGCAAACTGGTCTGGTTTTGCTTACTTTTCGGGCTTTTTGATAGCCAGTTACTACCTCTCCAAAAGCAAGTTTTTATATCCCACATACCTTCTTAGCTTTTGCCTTTTTATTCTACTGCACTTTAGCCCCATCCTTGACAGGATGGGACTGAGCAAGCTTATACCACCGCAGAAGGACCCAGCAAAGGTAGGTATAGGATGGGAAGCCTTAGGCAAGGAAGTTAGCAAGATTTACAGAGGGGATGAGATAGTTATAAGCCCCTTATATCAGATATCCGCAGAGCTTGCCTTTTACGTGAAGGGAAATCCAAGGACCTATTGCTTAAACTTAGGAAGGCGGATGAACCAGTATGACCTTTGGCGGGATGGAATGAAAAATTACTTAGGAAAGGACGGTATATACGTTAGCTACCTTCCCATAGACCAGAGGGTGCTAAAGGGCTTTAGTGGTATAATAGAGCATAGGGTTTTGCCCATATACTGGAGGGGAGAAAAGATAAAAGATTTTTACATATACAAGCTCAGAAACTACAACGGTAATATAGAGGAGGAGAGCATGTTTCGGAGTTATTAGAGTTCTTCTTTCGGTCTATATTTTAGGTTTTCTTTACTATCATCTCACTCCTATCTCATACTTTCATCAAATAAACTACTCTCCTTACAAACCTGTGCCATCGCCCTACGAAAAACCTTGCAAGGTAGTTCTTGGGGTAAAAACTGCGTTGGATGGAGGAATAGGCCAGCCCAGTCGCTTAGAAAGGCAATTAGAGAAAAGGTCCCTATCCTACTCATTGGGTCATTCCATGGATTACTCTGAACGCTTAAGGTGGTGGAAAATCCCTGAGGGATACGGATACAAAGATATCGGTTTTTTTAAGCTTTTCCTTTACGTTCTCTTTGAGTATCTCCCCAAAAAACTCACCTTTGGTGTCCCAGGCGATTATTAAGGTCTGCTAAATCCAAAAACATGCAAACCCGTACTTTCCAACATGCCCGTCTTCATCTCCACCACCGTAGGTGAATTTCCGAGCTACTCCTTCATTTTGGGAAAAAGGTGGAACCTTGCCTATCCAAGCTGTGAGAACATGGAGAGCTTTATTCCAGTGGTAGATGGGGATGTAAATTTGATAGTTTATAGCCCTCCTGATCTTTATCCTCCCAGTAGCATTAACCTTAAGGAAGGGACCTTGAGCGTAAGCACTAAAAGAAAGCAAACTTTAATAAAAGTCTTCAAGGACGGAAAGCTTTGGGGGGCCTATGACCAGTCTTCATTGACTTTGCAACTAAAAGAGAGTGGCAGTTATGAGGTAAGAATTTATTACTACAAAACAAAGATCTATAACCTGTATTTTGGGCTAAGGTTTGGATCCTGCGCCTCAGACATAAACATTCAGGCTATGTAGGAAAGGTCTATCTTGTTGGAGTATCTGTATAGCAAAACACTTTTTAGCTCCTGGTGCTCTTTTAGCTCGGGGTCCTTCCTTAGGATCTCTTCTGCATCTTGTTTGCAAAGTTCAAGAAAGTGCCTGTCCCTTTCCCTTTGAATGTTTGCAATCAAAAAGCCAAAGTATCCCGATTGGGACTCACCAAGTAGCTCCCCTGGACCTCTTAGCTTTAGGTCCTCTTCCGCTATTTTAAATCCATCGTTGGTTTGCACCAAAACCTTTAACCTTCTCAAACTCTCCTGGTCCTGACGTATGCTGTCTGGAACTACTAAAAGGCAATAAGACTGTAGGTCGGACCTACCCACCCTACCCCTCAGTTGGTGTAGCTGAGAAAGTCCAAACCTGTGAGCGGACTCTATAACCATAACAGTGGCATTTGGCACATCCACACCCACCTCTACTACCGTAGTGGAGACCAGTATATCTCCATCGCTCTTGAACTCTTCCATTACCCTTTTCTTTTCTTCGTCCTTTAGCCTACCGTGGAGTAAAAGCACCTTTCTTCCTGGAAAGAGAGAAAGCCATTTTTTGTGCTCCTCAACTGCAGACTTTAGCTCCAGCTTTTCCGAAGGGTCTATGAGTGGGTAGATAACGTAAGCTTTGTGCCCTTTTTCAATTTCTACCTTTACCGCCTTTACAACCTTTTCAAACTCAGACTCAAAAAACAGTCTGGTTATAACAGGCTTTCTGCCGTAAGGCATCTGGTCTATGATGGATATGTCTAAGTCTCCATAAAGTGAGAGGGCTAAGGTTCTTGGTATGGGCGTGGCGGACATTACCAAAAAGTGGGGGAACAAATTTTTTGATTTTTCAAGAAGGAGTTTTCTTTGCATAACTCCAAACCTGTGCTGTTCGTCTACCAATGCAAAGGCTAAGCTTTTAAATTCCACCTTTTCCTGTATTAGGGCATGGGTGCCTATAACTACGTGTATGTTCCCTTCCCTTACATGACGCAGTAAGCTCCTCTTCTGTGAAGGACTTACAGAAGAAGTAAGGAGACCTACTTTAACACCAAGAGGCTCCAAGAGTTTCTTGAAGTTTTCGTAATGCTGATAAGCCAGTATTTCCGTAGGAACCATCACCGCAGACTGGTGGCCCTCTTTGAAGAACATGTAGCACACAGCCATAGCAACGACCGTTTTACCACTGCCCACATCTCCCTGAAGTAACCTGTTCATAGGTCTTTCTATCTTTACGTCCCTTATTATGTCCTCAAGCACCCTTGCCTGAGCCTGAGTTAGCTTGAAGGGCAAGGCGTTTAAAAACTCTTTCAAACTCTCTTCTGGAAAGTTAAGCTTTACAGCACGTAGGGACTTTATGTCTAACTTCTTTATCTGAAGTGCTAACTGGAAAAGGAGAAGGTCTTCGTAGATAAGTCTGTGGTGGGCTGGCGTGTCAAAGGCATTTAACCTATCGCTAAACTGGCTTGGGTTGTGTAAAAAGTAGAGACTTTCCGGTAGCTTTGGCAGTTGGTGTTTTTCCAAAAGCTCCTTGGGCAAATACTCTGGCAGATATTTTATGTACTCCGAAAGTTTTTGCATAGCCTGTCTGACTTTTCTGTGTCTTGTCCTTGCAGAAAGACTCTGAGAATCTTTTGTCCTTATGTTGTAAAATGGGAGTATCCTTCCAGCTTCTTCTTCCTTTATTATCTCTGGATGCACCATGTATTTTTCCTGTTTGTACTCCATAAGCTTTCCAAAAACTATCAGCTCCATTCCCTTTTTGAACCTGAATAAAACCTCCTTGTTTTTAAACTTATACTTCAAGGTCAAATAGCCCGTCCCGTCCTCGCACCTCACAGTTATGGGATAGTTTTCCAAAGGGTCATAATTAGCATCCACTACCTTGACCTTTAGGGCTACGGCTTTGCCTGGAATGGCAGTCTTTATGCAGGTATTTAACCTTCTGTCTTCGTACCTTACTGGAACAAACCAAAAGGCGGAAAAAAGGTCTTCTATGCCCAAAGACTTTAAAAGTTTTTTTTCTTTTGGATCCAAGGCTTTTAGCGTGTCTATCTCTACGAAGAACTTCTCTAAGGGCTTTTTGGGATAGTGGTCAAAGTTTATTTGGAGCTCAGCATCCTCTTCCTTCAGAGCTTGCTCTATTTGATCCAGTATAGCTATCTTTTTAGGAAGGGGCATGGCGTCAAACCTCTTTAAAAGCTCCAGGTGAGCCTGAGAGAGTTTGTCCTTCAGAAGGTTAAAAAGATACAAACCAACTCCAAAACTCCTCCTAAGCTTAAGGTGGTTGTTCTGCTTGAGCTCTTCTATAAACTTTTTAGCCTTCTCTAAGTTCTCCATGCCCATTGATTAAAATTCGGACAAAAAATACGATAATATATTAAAAGCCATGATTAACAGAGTAAATTTGCAAAAATTTATAGACGGGGTCCTAAACCAAGAGAAGACGACCAGCGAAAAGTCTTCAGTGCAAGAAGGGACAAAAGAAGCTCAGGCAGAAGGGGTTAAGGTTGAGCTGTCTGAGGTAGCAAGGAATAGGGAGAAAAGGGACCTGTCCGAATTGGAAAAGAAGGTCTCTGAAATAAGGTCCAGTTTGGAAAGAAACGAGTACAAGGTGGATGCGGAAAAGATCTTTGAAGGTCTCACTAAATTTCTGAGCATTTCTGATAAGTAAAACTCTAAGATTTATCGTCCTTTATACTACTTAGTATGAGCTTTGCCATACCTATCCCACCGCTTTGGGCTAAGTGTCTGCTTAAGTTTTCCAAGAATTAGGTCATAATACATCTGATGTTGAAAACCTTTCCCTTTAATCAGAGGTTTGAACCCTTCCTTTAGTAGCTCTTTAATCAACATGCTTTCAAATTCTTGAGCCAGTTTTTTCTTGTCTTTGGTGTAATCCTGAAGGTAGTTAAGGGATGGCGTAAGGTAAATTTTCCCTTCCATTAAGGAAAATTTTAATCTAATTTGCAAGTAGAGAGCTTATAATTCTCTTTGATGGTGGAGTTGGAAAAGCTAAACAGTTTGATGCTTGAATACTTGGATCCAGAGGTAAGACTGGTGCTGGACATGGGGAAATACACCATAGAAGCGGGAGGGAAGAGGATAAGGCCTATTCTTATGATAGAAGTTTGTAGGATGTTTAGTGATGACTGCGAAATAGTTCTTCCTTTGGCGGTTGGAATAGAATACATACATATGGCTTCTTTACTGCATGACGATGTGGTGGATGGGGCTCTTACCAGAAGGGGGAGAGCTTCTGCTAACCTTATCTTTGGCAATCAGGCGGTTGTGCTGGGTGGAGATTACTTTTATGCAAAAGCCCTTTGGCTTTATGCGGTTTATGGTAACCTAAAGGCTGTGGAGTTGGTCAGTAGAGCGGTTATGCACATGTCCCAATCGCAGATCCTTGAGCTCATCTCCTTAGGGAAAATAATCTCGGAAGAGGAATACTTCAAGATCATAGATGGGAAAACGGGAGCTCTGTTTTCTGCAAGCATGGGAGTTGGTGCCCTAATGGCGGGAAGCCCCTTTTACGAGGAGTTTTACAAAATAGGAATGAGCGTAGGAAGAGCCTTTCAACTCATAGACGATGCTCTGGACTATGCTGGTTCAGAGGATAGACTTGGCAAGCCCGCCGGCAACGACCTGAGGGAAGGGAAATGCACCTATCCTCTCCTATCTGTCATTGACAAGCTTGACAGAGAATGGGTCTTGGAAAGGTTTGGAAAGGAAAACAGAGAAGAGCTAAGACAAAAGGTCATAGAACTTGGGGGCGTAGAGAATACCAAAAAAAGAGCTTGGCAGGAGATAGAGAAAGTCATAGAATACGTATCAAAGTTTGAAAACAGTTCAACCTTTATAGATCTTTTGGAAAGCGTGGTCAAAAGGGATTATTAAACCTTCATTCTAGTTTAAACTATAATTTTTAGGAGGTGCACGCATGGAAGAGGATAAGTCCCTTGAAGAACAGATTGTAGAAGAACTAAGAGAAGAGGAAAAGAGAATAAAAGAGTTAGAAGAGAGGGTTTCCAAACTTGAACAAATTGCAAGATTCTCTAATCAAAGGCTGGTTGAACTACAAAAAGACTACGAGCTCCTGAAAGAAAGGTATAGAAGAGACTTAGAAGAGTTTAGAAAGTATGGCTATGAAAACTTAGCTTTGGACATACTGGAAGTTTTGGATAACTTTGAAAGGGCCTTAGAGACAAAGACCGATGATATAAACGCCCTTAGGGCAGGTGTGGAGATGATATACAGGCAACTGGTGGCTGTCTTAGAAAAATACGGAGTAAAGGCAATGGATTTGAATAACAAGGAATTTGATCCCATGCTAGCAGAAGCGGTGGAAAGGGAGCTATCTTTGGATTGTCCTCCGAACACTGTTATAAGAACTGTAAGAAAAGGGTATTACCTTCACGAAAGAGTTTTAAGACCAGCTAGGGTAGTAGTATCTTACACAGAGGAAGAACTAACGTGAAAAACCTTCTAAGCTAACCGTGTGGGATGGCGACACGTAAATATCCTTGACACAACCTAAAGTTTACTTATACTATCCCTTATGCTAAGGAGTGATATTGTTAAAAAAGGAGTGGAGAAAGCTCCGCACAGAGCTCTTCTAAGAGCTTGCGGGCTGACAGACGAAGACTTTGACAAACCACTCATAGGCATAGCAAACTCTTACATAGACATAATCCCAGGACATGTGCATCTTAGGGAGTTTGTGGAACCTATAAAAGAGGAAGTGCGTAAAGCGGGTGGTGTGCCCATAGAGTTCAACGTCATAGGAGTGGATGATGGTATAGCTATGGGGCACTACGGTATGCACTATTCTTTGCCTTCAAGGGAGCTGATCGCAGATTCGGTGGAGACGGTGGTAGAAGCCCATCAGCTTGATGCACTAATTTGCATACCCAACTGCGACAAGATAGTGCCCGGGATGTTGATGGCTGCAGTTAGGTTAAATATTCCTACTATCTTCATAAGCGGTGGTCCCATGCTTGCGGGAGAGCTAAACGGAAAAAAGGTGGATCTGATAAGTGTTTTTGAGGGCATAGGACAGCTCAAGGCTGGAAAGATAGACGAGGGACAACTAAAACTCATAGAACAGTCTGCCTGTCCCACCTGTGGTAGCTGTTCTGGAATGTTCACCGCCAACTCTATGAACTGTATTACAGAAGTTTTAGGTCTTGGTCTTCCGGGAAACGGCACCATACCGGCGGTGGACCCAAGAAGGGAACTTTTGGCAAGAAAAGCAGCAAGAAGGATAATGGAGCTTTTAAAAGAAAACATAAAGCCAAGGGATATACTCACAGTAGAAGCCTTTGACAATGCCTTTGCGGTGGATATTGCCATGGGGGGCTCTACCAACACAGTTTTGCACCTATTGGCAATAGCCAACGAAGCAGGAATAGACTACGACCTAAACAGGATAAACGAAATATCAAAAAGAACACCTACTCTCTGTAAGATCTCACCATCATCTCACTATCACATTCAAGACTTGGACAGTGTGGGAGGCATACCAACGATCCTTAAAGAGATGATAAGGGGCGGATACCTTCCCTATCCGGACAAGCTAACCGTTAGCGGAAAGACCCTAAGGGAAATAGCGGAGGAAGCTCCAGAGGCAGACGGAGAGGTGGTAAGAAGGATAGAGAATCCCTACTCAAAGGATGGAGGTTTGGCGGTTCTGTTTGGCAACCTTGCTCCAGAGGGTAGCGTAGTAAAAACCGCTGGTGTAGATGAGAAAATGCTCGTGTTCAAGGGTAAAGCCATATGCTTTGATTCAGAAGAGGAAGCGGTAGAAGGTATTATGTCTGGTAAAGTTCAACCTGGGCACGTGGTGGTCATAAGGTATGAAGGTCCGAAGGGTGGTCCGGGTATGAGGGAAATGCTATCTCCCACTTCTGCCATTATGGGTATGGGCCTTGGAGATAAAGTGGCTCTGATCACAGACGGAAGGTTCTCTGGTGGCACCCGTGGTGCCTGCGTGGGACACATCTCACCAGAAGCTGCCGCAGGAGGTCCCATAGGCATAGTCCAAGATGGGGACGAGATACTTATAGACATACCAAACAGAAGGATTGAGCTCTTGATATCGGAGGAAGAATTCAAAAGGCGGATGGAAAGCTTTAAACCAAAGGAGAAAGAAATAAAAAGCAGGTGGCTAAGAAGGTATGTGAAGTTTGTTCAAAGCGCTTCTAAGGGAGCAGTTCTTCTGGCTTAATGGAGTTTTACTCACCTATAACGGATTATGATGTTTATCTGTTTAAAGAAGGCACGCATACAAGGCTTTACAGAAAGCTTGGCGCTCACCTTGTGGAGGGAGGATGCCATTTTGCGGTTTGGGCCCCGAACGCTAAGGAAGTATTTGTTTTCGGAGACTTTAACGGTTGGAACAAGTTTTCTCATCCGATGAAAAAAAGATCAGACCCATCGGGTATTTGGGAGCTTTTTGTGCCCGGTGTTTGGAAGGGTTGCAAGTATAAATACTTTGTGGTTGGTGCAGATGGCGTAGGAAGGGAAAAATCAGACCCTTTTGCCTTTTTTTGCGAACAACCACCGGGTAATGCATCCATAGTTTGGGACCTGAGCTATCACTGGAACGACGACGATTGGATGAAGGTAAGAGGTAAAAAGATCTCCTATAACTCTCCTGTGAGCATCTACGAGGTGCATTTGGGTTCTTGGAGGAGGGTGCCAGAAGACATAAACAGGTCCCTTCACTACTGGGAGCTTGCCTATTGGTTGGGAGAGTATGTAAAGGATATGGGCTTTAGCCATGTGGAGTTTTTGCCTGTGATGGAACATCCCTTTTACGGCTCTTGGGGTTATCAGATTACCAACTACTTTGCTCCCACCTCAAGGTATGGCACACCACAGGACTTTATGTATCTTATAGATAGCCTGCACCAAAGGGGCATAGGGGTGATCTTGGACTGGGTTCCTTCCCACTTTCCCATAGACGAACACGGGCTTGCATACTTTGACGGCACCCATCTTTACGAATACGAAGACTGGAGAAAAAGGTGGCATCCAGATTGGAAAAGCTTTGTCTTTGATTATGGCAAGCCAGAAGTCAGGTCTTTCCTTTTAAGCTCTGCTCACTTCTGGATAGATGTTTATCATGCAGATGGGCTAAGGGTGGATGCGGTTGCGTCTATGCTTTATTTGGACTATTCTCGCTTTGAGTGGGTCCCAAACATCTACGGTGGCAAAGAAAACTTAGAAGCCATAGAGTTTCTAAGAAAGCTAAACGAAACCCTTTACAGGGACTTTCCAGACATCCACACCATAGCAGAGGAATCCACCGCCTGGCCTATGGTAAGCAGACCCACTTACGTAGGGGGGCTTGGCTTTGGCTACAAGTGGAACATGGGATGGATGAACGATACCCTCTTTTACTTTTCAAAGGACCCGATTTATAGAAAATACCACCAAGATAAGCTAACCTTTAGCGTATGGTATGCCTTTCACGAAAACTTTATCCTTCCACTTTCTCACGACGAAGTGGTGCATGGCAAAGGTTCTTTGCTTAACAAAATGCCAAAGGACGATTGGCAAAAGTTTGCCAACTTAAGACTTTTATTTTCTTACATGTATGCCTTTCCGGGTAAAAAACTTCTGTTTATGGGCGGAGAGTTTGGACAGTGGAGGGAATGGGACCACAACAATAGCTTGGACTGGCATCTTTTGGAGTATGCACCCCACCAAGGAATTCAAAGGCTTGTAAAGGATTTAAATCACATATACTGCAAAGAAAAAGCTTTGCACGAGCTGGACTGCGACCCTCAGGGTTTTGAATGGATAGATTTTTCAGACTACGAGCAAAGTATAATAAGCTTTTTGAGAAAGTCAAAGGAAGGCGAGACTATTTTGGTAGTTTGCAACTTTACACCCGTGCCAAGATATAACTACAGGGTGGGAGTTCCTTTTGACGGTCTTTGGCTTGAGATATTTAACTCAGATTCCGAACTTTACGGTGGTGCAAACATAGGAAACATGGGAGGGGTAAAAGCTGAAAGCATACCTTTTCACGGCAGGCCATACTCTTTAAGCCTAACCTTGCCACCCTTGGGTGCGGTGTTTTTGAAATGGTTTGGATGGCATTGAATGTACTAAGTGCCATCTCTAAGGGAACTGACCTACTCCTAACCCTGTCCAAGTAATGGCTTCAGAGGGGAATGGCTCCCCCACAGGAACTTGGCTTGCTCTGAGGGCTTTTAAGTTTCTTTACATACATCTTGGCTTTTATTATAAACACCTTACGTCGGGTGAGAAATTAACCAAGCACATGACTTTTCCTGAAAAAGCTATAACCAATAGCATAACCATAAAGGTAAGTCAAAAGGGTTATTCCCTTTCTCCACCTGCTAACAGAATTGAAAGCCTTTATCTGTGAGTTCACTCCCTCTACAGCCTGCCTTAAGCTTTTATCTTCTTTCTTTTCGCAAACCTCCACAAACTCACAGCCCCTATAACCTCTATCGCCCATAACTCAAAAAGTCTCTACCAAAAACCTAAACCACCTGCTCTTGCTTTTCCTTAACCTAAAAGACTTTATTTCATTGTAGCTGGCTGGATGAAACCAAACATCCATCACCACTTGATTTTCATCACATAAAACCATTAGGAGCACTCCATAGTAAATCTCTTCAAACTCTACTTTAATACAGTGCCGTCTACTATAAGCTTTACTTTGCTTCCAAGTATTAGCTTTACAAAGATCATTGTTCTGCTTTTTCTGAATAGATGCCAAGACTGTATTGAGAGGTTAAGGACAGGCATGTTGGTGATGTAGGAAAGGATATAAAGAGAGCACCCTTTGGTGGGGTTTGGGGGTATTATAATTCTCTGCCCGCCAAAGCTTTTTAACAAGAGATTTTTGCCCCTTCCCTAATTTCTCACCCGACGTATCTTATGTTAAATTATACAAATACTACAAAAGCAGTTGAGTCTGTGGGATCTTTGAACATAGCCCATGATAAAATAAAAGCCATGAGCATAAGGCATCAAACAAGGCTTTATATAGAGGAGCTTTTTAGCAAGATAAGGCAAGAGTCGGGAGAATATGCTGTATATAATCTCTACCTTTCAAAGGATTGTGAAGATCCTGAAGAGATAAACATCGTAGATATGCAGGTAAATTTTTCAGACGAAGAAAGTATAAAAAAATACTTAGACCGCACCACAAGGGAAACACTTGAGGCCGAAGTAAAAGGGCTAAAGCTTGTGGGAATAGTCCTGGAAAAGGAAGGAAGTTATACTTTCTCCTCAAAAGAGGACCTAAGCGACAGTTTTAAAAAAAGTATTGTAGAAAAAATAGAAAGCATAAAGGAGGAGTAGTATGATAGAGTTTGCCTTTGCTCAAGGTTCTGCCCCCCATGGTTCAAGCCCTTGGTCTGCACTACTTTTTCAGCTGTTTTTCTTTGCCTTTCTGTTTGCCTTGTTTTACTTTCTTCTTATAAGACCACAGCAAAAAGCAAGAAAAAAGCATCAGGAGTTTCTCTCCAAGCTAAAGAAAGGGGATAGGGTAGTAACCTCTTCGGGAATAATAGGAACGGTGGTGGAAATTGGAGACAAAACAGTTTCTTTAAAGGTTGATGCAAACACACGAATTACGCTTTTGAAAGAATACATAAGCGGGTATCACAAAGAAAAAGAAGAAGAAAAATCTTAATGCAGATAGACTTAGAGAACAAGCTCGTTTTACCAATACCAAAGGATTTTAAAAAAACTGCCCTTGTATACAAAGAGAAAGAAATATCCTACTCTGAATTAATAGAAAAGACAAAAGAGTATGCCAATTATATGGACATTCTACCGGGTGATAGGGTGGTTATCCTTGCAGAGAACAGGCCCGAGTGGATATATGCCCTTTATGCCCTTTGGCAGAGGGGTGGGATAGGGGTGCCAATAGACTTTATGTCCTCTAAAAAAGACCTTGAATACATACTAAGGGAGACAACTCCCAGTGTGGTGGTGTGTTCCGAAAAAACAGAAGAACACCTAAAGGAAGCTCTCCTTTCTTTAAACTTAAACACTAAGGTAATAAACTTAGACAGAGCTGTACCACCAAAGCCCATTGAACATGTTATGCGCAGACACTTTCACGATACCGCGTTGATCCTTTACACCTCTGGCACCACCGGAGAGCCAAAGGGTGTAATGCTAAGTTTTAAAAACATTGTTTCAAACATCCTCGGCGTAGAGCACCTGAAGGTAGCCTCAAAGGAAGACAGCACTTTGGCTATTCTTCCCTTCCACCATTCTTACCCTTTGGTGGTTTCTGTGCTTTTGCCCATATACTTGGGTGCTACTATAGTCTTTTTAGAAAAGCTGAGCTCTGAAGCTCTGATGCAAACCTTGCAAAAGCATCCTATCAGCATACTAATAGGAGTGCCAAGGCTGTATCAACTTTTACACCAAAGGATTAAAGAAAAAATAGAACAAAACGCTTTGGCTAAGGTCCTACTTAGAGTTAGTCCAGTTTTGGGCAGAAAGCTAAGAAAGTTGATTTTTAAAAAGGTCCATCAGACCTTTGGTGGAAGGTTAAAGTATATGGTAAGCGGTGGCGCAAAGCTTCCCTTAGAAACTGCCAAGTTCTTTGATAATTTGGGTTTTTTGGTCCTTGAAGGATACGGCCTGACGGAAACCTCTCCTATAGTTAGTTTTAATCCTCCAGACAAAATAAAGCTTGGTTCAGTAGGTTTGCCTATAGAGGGAGTTCAGGTTAAGGTAGATCAAGATGGTGAAATTATGGTAAAGGGTGCAAACGTTATGCAGGGCTACTATAAAAAGGAGGAGGAAACTAAAAAAGCCTTCAAACAAGGTTGGCTTCTGACCGGAGACTTAGGATACGTAGACCAGGAAGGTTATCTATACATAACAGGAAGGAAAAAAGAGGTTATAGTCTTGTCTGGAGGCAAAAACGTAAACCCAGAGGAGTTGGAATTACTAATATCCAAAAGAAGTCCTGTTATTAAAGAGGTTTGCGTTCTGGAAGTGGATGGGAGCCTTCATGCCTTGATTCATCCTGATTTTGAAAAGGCAAAGGAGCTGAAAATACTGAACCTTGAGGAATACGTAAAGTGGGAAGTGGTGGATAGAGTCAATAGAGAGCTTCCCGACTGGAAGAGGATAAAAGGTTTTAAGCTGACTTCTGAAGAACTGCCAAAAACCCGTCTTGGAAAGCTAAGAAGGTTTATGATCCCAGAAATATACAGAAACTTGGAAAAGACAGAAAAGAAAAGGGAAGAACCGACGGTAGTTTTAGAAGAAGAGGGCAAGGTAATAGCAAGCTTTCTTTCTAAGCTCTCCGGGAAAGAAGTAAAAGGTTTTGAACACATAGAGCTTGACCTTGGCTTGGACTCTTTGGCAAAGGTAGAACTTTTAGCCTTCTTAGAATCAAGCTTTGGAGTTTCCTTAAGGGAAGAAGATCTCTCTCTCCATCCCACTGTAAAAGAGCTTGAAAATCTTGTAAAGGAAAAGAGGCAGAAGTTTGAACCACAAGAGATAAATTGGGAGAAAATAATAAAGTCCGCAAGCCCTTACATTCCTTATCACAACCACACTGTGTTTAATTTAGGTCTTTTTTTGCTGAAACTTTTCTTCAGACTTTACAACAGGCTGGAAGTTTATGGATTGGAAAACCTGCCCGAACCACCCTTTATAATCGCTCCAAACCACGCAAGTTATTTGGATGGTTTTGTATTGGCAAGTGCCCTACCCCACTCTATTGCAAGTAAGACCTACTTTTTGGGAGCGGAAGAGTATTTCAGAAATCCAATAAGCTCAACTTTTGGAAAGTTAGCACATGTGGTGCCCATAGACCTTCAGAAAAAGGTTAAAGAGTCTGTGGAAAAGACCGCATGGCTTTTGAAAACTCAAAGAGTAGTGGTAATCTTTCCGGAAGGTGCAAGGACAAGGGACGGAAGACTTCTTCCTTTTAAAAAGGGCTTTGCTATTCTAAGCAGTGTGTTAAACGTTCCAGTTGTTCCGACAGCAATAGTTGGCACCTATCAGTCTATGTCCATAAGAGATAGATTTCCAAAACCTACAAAGATAAAAGTAGTCTTTGGAAAGCCGGTTTATCCAGAAGGTAAAAGCCTGGAGGATGTGGTGCAAGAGGTAAGAGCAGAGGTAGAAAGCTTACTTAACCAAGGAACCGACCTTTTCACCCATAACAGCCCTTAAAAGGTTGCCGGGTTTGTTAATGTTTAGCACAAGGATGGGAAGCTTGTTTTCCATACACAATGTTAAAGCGGTGTGATCCATGATCCTTAGTCCCATGTTTATAGCGTCAAGGTAGGATATTTGGTCTATGAACTTTGCTTGTGGATTTTTCAAAGGATCATCGGTGTATATGCCGTCAACCTTGGTTGCTTTTATAAAAAGCTGGGCTGAGATCTCAACCGCTCTGAGTGCTCCGGCGGTGTCTGTAGAAAAGAAAGGATTGCCTGTGCCTGCGGCAAAGATAACTACCCTCCCTTTTTCTAAGTGCCTTATGGCCCTTCTTCTGATGTAAGGTTCTGCAACCTGTCTTATCTCCAAAGCAGACAGCACCCTAGTTGGTATGCCTGCAAGCTTTTCCAAAGCAGATTGCAAGGCCAAAGCGTTTATCACAGTAGCAAGCATCCCCATGTAATCTCCAGTGGCTCTATCTATACCTATTTCCAGACCTTGTATTCCCCTGAATATGTTTCCACCCCCTATGACAACTGCTACCTGAACTCCAGCCTTTACCAAATCGCTTATCTCTACCGTTATATACTCCAGAAAATTTGGATCTATACCGTAGTTTTGACTTCCTGCAAAGGCTTCTCCAGACAGCTTTAAGAGGATTCTGTTATATATGGGATCCATCAAGCAGAGCCCACTTCAAACCTTGCAAACCTCACCACCTCAAAGCTTAGACCAGTTTCTGAGATGTACTGCTTTACTGTTTTTTTCTCATCCTTTATGAAGGGCTGTTCAAGGAGGACTTTCTCTTGGTAAAACTTTTTGAGCTTACCTTCCACGATCTTCTCTATTATGTTCTCTGGCTTTCCTTCTTGGCGTGTTTGCTCCGCCAATATTCTTCTTTCCCTTTCCAACACCTCCGAAGGGACAGACTCTACGCTGACGAATTCAGGCTTCATAGCCGCAATCTGAAGGACAATATCCTGAGCAAGCCTCAAAATGTCGTCCGAAAGACTATCCGCTTTATACTCCATCAGGACACCTACTCTACCTATTCCATGCACGTAAGCATGCACGTAGCCTTCCGCATCAAACCTTACCCACCTACTTAGCTTTATGTTCTCTCCTATTTTTGATATGGCTGACTTTACAACTTCTTCCAGCTTTTGGGAAGGGTCGGCGAAGAAAGTCTGCTGGCTAATATCTTCAAAGGTTCCCGATTTGTTGGCATTTTCAGGAAGGCTTGCTATGTGCTTTGCCAGGTTAAGAGCCAGCTCTACGAACTTTTCGTTCTTTGCCACAAAGTCTGTTTCGCAGTTTAGCTCTATTATCACCCCTGTCTTTCTGTCTTCAGATACAAAGGTTTGTATTATGCCTTCCTTTGTCTCTCTTCCTGCCTTCTTTTCAGCCTTGGCAAGACCTCTTATCCGAAGTATTTCTTTGGCCTTTTCTATATCTCCTTGAGCTTCTTCCAAGGCTTTTTTACACTCCAACATTCCCGCACCGGTTATTTCTCTTAGCTGTTTTACCAACTCTGCGCTTATCATCTTTTCCTCCTCAAAGGAATTATTATAAACGTTTCTTTATAACAACTTTAACTAATCTGTCTCCTTCTATGCCCCACCTTCGTGTAAATTTACCCGTTGGAATTTCTTCCTCCTTTAATCTGTCGTAAAACACAGAGCCCTCAGCAGTAACAAGCATAATTTCAATCTCCTCCTCTTTCTTTACAGGTATAACATCTACCAGCTCCTCTTTTATTAAAACCAAGACTCCTACACCCTTGCTTGCCCTACTCTTGGTTGGTATCCTGCTTGCCTCTATCTTTTTTATCCTGCCCTTGTCTGTTATCAATAGCAAGAAGTCCTCGTCTCTTATGACCCTTAGGCCCACCACTTCATCATCCCTTTCAACCTTTATGCCAGCCACTCCTTTGGATCCCACAGTGGTAGGAGAAACTTCCAAGATTGGAAACCTCAACACCTTCCCTTCCTTAGTGAAGAAAAGAACTTCTCCCTCTTCCGGAGATTGGATGAGCCTTACCACCTCTCCCTGATCGTCCGTTAGCTTTATCACACTTATTCCTTGAGCCTTGTATTCAAAGTCTACCAAGGGTATTTTCTTTATGTATCCTTTGCTTGTAGCGAGAAGTAGCCTGTCCATGGCTTGGGATCTTACAAAGGCACCTATAACTCTCTCTTCTGGCTCTTTGAAGGACACCCTGCTACCCTGCAAAGCCTGAACTCCTGCTATCCAGTACACCTTGCCCCTGTTAGACACCATAAACAACCCATCGTCAAAGGGTACCTCCAGCACGTTTATCACTTCCCCGCTCTTTATGTTTTCCAAAGGTAGTACCCTTCCGTCTGAGAATATTACCACTGTTATACTGCCTGTCTTAGACTCCTGACCTACTCCTTCCACGAACGTCCTTCTGATTGTTGGGAAAGACTCAGCCAATTTGGAAGTCTCCTCAATGAAGAGCTTTACTCGCTCCTCCTCACTCTCCACCAGTTTTCTGTAGTAGGCTATCTTTTCTCTTAATTCCTTTTCCTCTTCCTCTAACTTCTTTCTTTCCAAGGAAGTAAGTCTCTGGAGTCTGAGTTCCAGCACTGCGTTTGCCTGCACTTCAGTTAGTGAATAATTTTTCATAAGCTTTTCTTTTGCCTCCACTCCGTCCTTGGAAGTTCTAATATCCTGAATAACTTGATCCAAATTAGAAAGGGCTATCATCAAACCATTGACTATGTGGAGTCTTTCCTCTGCCTTTTTTAAGTAATACTTTGACCTTCTGTATATGACTTCCAGTCTGTGGCGTATAAACTCCTGAAGTAATACCTTTATCCCCACCTGCCTTGGTTCCCCGTCTATGAGGACCACAAAGTTTATGGGAAAGTTTCTTCTAAGCTGTGTGTATCTATAAAGCTTTTCCAGGACTTCAGAACCTTTTGCTTCCCTTTTGAGTTCAACTACAATTCTGAGACCTTCCTTGTCTGATTCATCCCTTATGTCCGATATCTCTTTTAACCTTCCTTCCTTTACCAATTCTGCCATCCTTTTTATTAGCTCCGACTTATTCACCTGATAGGGTATTTCTGTTATGACTATTTGCTCCCTACCACCAGAAACCTTTTCTATGTGCGCCTTTGCCCTAATTCTGACCTGTCCTTTACCCCTTTTGTAGAACTCTATAAGCTCTTGATAGTTCTCAACTATTCCCCCCGTGGGGAAGTCAGGACCTTTTAGGTATTCCATTATTTGCTCTGTCTCTACATCTGGGTTTTGGGCCACAAGGATCAAAGCTTTGGCAACCTCTTTTAGGTTATGAGGTGGTATGGAGGTAGCCAAACCTACGGCTATGCCGGAAGTGCCATTACAAAGAAGGTTCGGAAACTTAGAAGGCAAAACCTGAGGCTCTAACGCAGAACCGTCAAAGTTCGGCACAAAATCCACTGTATCCTTGTCTATGTCCTCAAGCATCAAAAGGGCATACTTGGATAGTTTGGCTTCCGTGTATCTCATTGCGGCGGGTGGATCGCCGTCAATGGAACCAAAGTTCCCCTGCCCTACTATAAGTGGATAGTTCATAACAAAGTCCTGGGCCATTCTCACAAGAGCTTCGTAAACTGCCTGATCACCGTGAGGATGAAAATATCCCAAAACTGTGCCAACGATCCTTGCACTTTTTACAAAATTCTTATCAGGCAATAGCCCCATGTCATACATAGCATACAGAATGCGCCTTTGAACAGGCTTTAGCCCATCCCTAACATCCGGTATTGCCCTCCCCACAATAACAGACATTGCGTAGTCTATGTAAGACTGCTTTACTTCTTCTTCTATCGGGATATCTATGATTTCCATGGGTGCTGTAATAATATTTTAAAATAAAGTTGTGGTCTACGTTCTTCTTTTTGTGATTGGCTCAGTGCTTGGAAGTTTTTACAATGTTTTGATATATCGGATTCCAAGAGGTTTATCTATCGTCAGTCCTCCCTCCCACTGCCCAAAGTGTCAAAGTCCCATAAAATGGTATGACAACATACCGATTGTTTCTTACATAGTCCTGCAAGGTAAATGTAGAAACTGCAAAAGTAAAATACCTTTGAGATATCCCTTAGTTGAAGTAGCAAGTGGGTTTTTGGCTGTAGCTTGTTATTACAATTGGGGAACCAGTTTATCCGCCTTAGTCTTTTATGTCTTCTTTTCCGCACTTCTTGTTCTTAGCATGATAGACTGGGATACTTTCAGCATGCCAGAGCCAATAATACTTGGTGGTGTTCTTTTTGGCTTTATAACTTCTGTTTTTAGACCTGACTTTAGCCTTTTTGAAAGCTTTGTAGGAGCAATATCTGGTGCTTTGCCTTTCTTGCTTATATACCTTTACTACACAAAGATAAGAAAGATGGAAGGATTGGGTTTTGGGGACGTAGAGCTGATGGCTTTTATAGGGTCCGTGGCTGGTGTATGGGGCGTGATTAGTGCGGTTTTTCTTGGAAGTGTTATTGGGTTGGCTTACGCCCTTCCCATCATGATAAAAAACAAAAGTGCAAGCTTTGCTATTCCCTTTGGTCCTTTTCTTTCTCTTGGTTGTTTTTTAGGTGTTTTTTTTGACTTAAGGAAACTTTTTCTATCAGGTTTTTAAGAGAAGCGGATATCTCTTTCATAATTGGTTCAAACTGGTCTTTTAGTTCACCTAAATCCCTGTATAGTTCTTCCTGAGGTATATCAAATGTACTTATTAACTTGTTCTTAAGCTTTATCATCTTAATAATTACATCCCTGTGTTCCTCCGAAATTATTCTGTGCTCTAGCATTTTCAGAAGACAGTCATCCCCAAACTTCTTTATTCCAAATTTTGGTGCTAAGTGTTTGCATATGTCAAAGAGAGAATCGTAAGCTACATGATAAAAATACTTTACTCTATCGTAATACATAGGTTTTCTTTTAAAGTTCTCCAATCCTACCGAAAGCACGAAGTTTATCTTCTTAACAGAGTCCTTAACATTCTTTGCCCTTTCCTTTAGAAGGTCAAAGTCTATCAACAGCACGTTTCCTGTAGTTGCCTTTATGTGCTCCACCACTGCCCTTGCGTATTCCTTAAACACGTGAAGGTTTTTTTCTAAAAAGTTATACAGCTCTTCTGGGTTCATCGTTTCCTTTAGGTCCCTGTATTTAAAGTAAAAATCTGTGATATTTTGAAGGTTTTCCAAATATTCAAAACCTAAGTACTCACCCAACTTCACCAAACAGTCCTTTGATGTGGTTTTTAAACCATAAACTACAGAAAGATGTCTGCATGGCCTCATGCAACTCTCAAAGGCTAAGTTAAAATCCACTCTAACTTTATCCCAGACAAGTTTGTTATTCACAAACTCATCCTTACCTATTGAAATAAGCTTTTTCAGGTCTGCGTAAGCCTTCTCTAAATTGTGAAAACTTTCCAAAATTAGACTTATGTTTACTTTTCTCTCCATAAGTCTATAATATTAAAATCGTGCTAAATAACAAGTTGTTTCTGATAACTGGTTTAAGATTTTTACTATTTTGTTTTTTTACAACCTACGCTCTGTTTTATGTTTCAGACTACAATACAAAAGCAGTTATGATAGTCCTTTCTGCGATGTATATAACTCTCTCCTTGATTGCCCACTTCTACTCCTGGAGGTTAAAAAAAATAAACTACTATTTTGACTATTTTTTTATCTTTCCCCTGGTCTTTCTATCAAAGGAGCCTATGAGCGCCTTTTCAATACTCGTGCCAGCTCTTTATACCTTTCCAAAAAGTTTAACATCGGTGTTAATTTCAGTCCCCTCTGCTGTGATCTTACTCTGGTTTAGCCTTGGGCTTAAGGGACTTGTATTTTCGCCCTTAGTTCTTGCTTTAGCTTTATCCCCATCCTCCATTGACCTTCTTAGAAGTCTTCAAAAAGAGAGAAAATATATCGTCAAACTAAAAAGTGCCTACAGCTCAATCCAGCGTGATTTACTTTCCCTTGAAAAGGAAAAAAAGGAGAAGGAAAAGCTAATGGAGATACTCAAATTGCTTGACAAGGGGACACCAGAGGAGTATCTTACCGAGATTAAGGAAATGTATAATCTAAAGGCAATTAAGGTGCTAGAGTTGAACGATAATTCCACTGAAGAGGTGCTAGTAGATTACGATAAAATGGCACTTTCTGTGCCTGTAAAGTTGGAGCATGGAAGGGCACTTGTGATTTTCTACGTTAGTCATCCTGCGGAGCTAATGGACGAGTCTCTTAAAAAAGAGTTAATCCAGTGCGCAAGATTACTTAGTCTTTACATATCGGGCTTTGAAACTGGTTTAAACAAAGAACAAATCAAAATTGCGGTGTGAGGTGAAACCATGGAGGTTATGGAAAAGGAAGAAAAAAAGGTTTTGGATTTATCCGGTCTTATGTGTCCTTTGCCTATAGTGATCACATCAGAAAAAGTAAGGAGATTGAAAGAAGGTGAAGTTATAACGGTAATATCCACAGATCCAGGTTTTGAAAGGGATATATACAACTGGTCCAAACAAACTGGAAACCAGCTTTTGAGCATAAAAAAGGAAGACGGTAAGGTTATAGCTGAAATAAAGAAGTCATCTACACCATCAGAGCCATCTTTATGGTATTGGATAAAGTTTCACTCCTTAGGCGTAAAACTTCACGTAAGGCAATTTTTTATGATGATAAATCCCTTTTCTGAAAAGCCAGACCATTTTATAACCTTTTCAGCCATATCCGAGGGAGTAAGAGCGGAAAAATACCTGAAGGGAAGGGCAAAGCTAATACCCATACCGGATGAGATAGACCCCAGGTGTGGTGTGGTGCTTGCGGTAAAGGGAGAAAAAAAGGCAAAGGATATATACCATGAGCTCCAAAAAGAAGGCTTCTTCGTAGAGGCAATATACAAGAAGGAAGGTAAGAATTACCGGAGGATATATCCCTGAGCTTCCTGCAGGAAGTTCTCCTTCATAAAAAAAAGATCTTAAGAAAAGACCAAGATTACGTAAGTTTTTTGCACGAAAGGATAAGGAGGAGGGATAGATTTTTTTCCCTTGAAAAGGCGCTTAAAAACTGTAGGACGAGGATAATAGCGGAGGTAAAGAAAGCTTCTCCCTCTGCTGGACTCATAAAGAAGGTCTCTCCAGCGGAGCAGGCTAAGCTTTACCAAGAGGGAGGAGCGTCTGCCATTTCTGTGTTGACGGAGGATAAGTTCTTCAGCGGTTCTTTGGAAGATTTAGAAGAGGTAAGAAAGGCTGTTTCTATACCTGTTCTGAGAAAGGACTTTATCTTTGATCCGGTGCAGGTTTTGGAAGCCAAAGCCTTTGGGGCAGATGCCATCCTTCTTATTGTTAGGATACTTGAACGCGAGCAGCTTGCAGACCTTTTGGCTTATGCAGAAAGCTTAAAATTGGACGCGCTGGTAGAAGTTTTCAGTATGGAAGAGGCAGAAAGGGCTCTTAAGGCTGGAGCCAAGATCATAGGCATTAACAACAGAGATTTGGAAACCCTAAGGGTAGACCTAAACCTCTCTAAAGAACTTGCTCCAAAGATCAAGCAGATGGGAGCAAAGTTTGTGGTAGTGGAAAGTGGTATAGAAAACAGGGAACAGATCGTTGAGTTTGAATCCTTAGGAGTGGATGCTTTTCTGATTGGCACCTCTCTGATGAAGGAAAAGGATCCGGTTAAAAAACTCAGAGAACTGCTGGGTTTTGTGGTATAATTGAATACACACTCTCAAAGGAGGTTTTGTGATGGACCTGGAAAGTAGGATTAAGGAGATTATAGCAGACCAGTTGGGTGTAGAAGTGGAAAAGCTTAAAAATGAAGCCAGCTTTGTCCAAGATTTGGGAGCGGACTCTTTGGATGTTGTAGAATTGGTGATGGCCTTTGAGGAGGAGTTTGGCATAGAAATACCAGACGAAGACGCCGAAAAAATAAGAACGGTGGGCGACGTTATAAACTACCTTAAGGAGAGAGTGCAGGCTTGACCCGAAGGGTTGTAATTACCGGCCTTGGGGTAGTAAGCCCCATAGGAACGGGTGTGGATAAGTTTTGGAAAAATTTAGTTGCAGGTGTAAGCGGAGTAGATAGGATAAGGAGGTTTGATCCAGAAGAGATAGGGCTAAGCGTTCATATAGCGGCAGAGGTGAAGGATTTCAATCCAGAGCTTTATTTTGACAAGAAGGAAGCCCAAAAGGTTTCAGACTTTATAAAGTATGCGGTCGCATCGGCGGAAGAAGCATTAAAGGACAGCGGGCTACTAGAGGAGAAGTTTGACCCCTATAGAGTTGGTGTGATAGTGGGCACGGGCATAGGAGGGCTTAGAGACATAGAAGAGCAGCAGAAGGTTCTCATGGAAAAGGGTCCGCGAAGGGTATCTCCCTTCTTCATCCCTTACGGCATATCAAACATGGCAAGTGGGCTAATAGCCATAAGGTTTGGGCTAAAGGGTCCCAACTACTGCGTAGTTTCCGCCTGTGCTACTGGGAACCACTCCATAGGAGATGCCTTTAGGCTCATACAAAAGGGTGATATAGACATAGCGGTAGCTGGGGGTTGTGAAAGTGCGATCACTCCCTTAGGCGTGGCTGGTTTTGCCTCCATGAGGGCTTTATCCACGAGAAACCATGAGCCTCAAAAAGCTTCAAGGCCCTTTGACTTAGAAAGGGACGGATTTGTTATGGGAGAAGGGGCTGCCATACTGATTTTGGAAGAATACGAGCACGCAAAGGCAAGGGGGGCAAAGATATATGCGGAGCTTGTGGGCTATGGTGCTACAGACGACGCTTACCACATAACCGCTCCGTGTGCAGACGGAGAGGGCGCTTACATGTGCATGAAGCTTGCCTTAGAAGATGCGGGTATTCCCCCAGAAGAGGTGGATTACATAAACGCTCACGGAACTTCTACTCCTCTTAATGATAAGTCTGAAACACTTGCCATAAAAGCCCTCTTTAAGGAGCACGCCTACAGGTTGAAGATAAGCTCAAACAAGTCCATGGTGGGGCACCTTTTGGGAGCGGCAGGAGCCTTGGAAGCAGTTGCTACAGTAAAAACCATACAGGAGGGTATAATTCCACCCACAATAAACTTAGAAAACCCAGACCCTGAGTGTGATCTGGATTATACGCCAAATGTGGCAGTGAAAAAGGAAGTAAATGTAGCCCTTTCCAATTCTTTTGGGTTCGGTGGCACAAATGCCTGCCTCGTCTTTAGAAGACTATAGAGAACTGCAAGAAAAAATAGGCTATCATTTTAAAAACATAAAGTATTTAGAAACTGCCCTGACCCACAGATCGTACAAAAACAGTGGACAAAATTACGAACTTTTAGAATTCTTAGGCGATTCTATAGTGAATTTTTTAGTGGTGGATTTTTTGGTGGAGAACTTTCCCAACTACAAGGAAGGAGTTTTGGCCAGCGCAAAGGCTTACCTTATAAGTGAAGAGTTTCTCTCTTCTATATCAGAAGAATTGGAAATGCACAAGTACGTGAAGATCTCGGGCAAGAGTAAGTTTGTCAGTAGTTCTGTTCTAGCAGACCTTTTTGAAGCACTTTTGGGTGCAATCTACATTGACTCTGGCAGAAACATGAACGAGTTAAGGCGGTTGTTCTTTAGTAAGTACGGAGATAGGATGAAGGAGGTAATAGAGAAGGAGCTATACAAAAAGGACTACAAAACGCTTCTACAGGAGCTTACGCA
Source organism: Thermocrinis sp. (assembly GCF_036781485.1). NCBI lineage: Bacteria > Pseudomonadati > Aquificota > Aquificia > Aquificales > Aquificaceae > Thermocrinis > Thermocrinis sp. The sequence goes on along the minus strand of NZ_DAIQAX010000003.1, from coordinate 48,809 downwards.
AAGTAGGTGGAAGGAAAGACCTGTTTACAGGGTGGTAAATGTAAGTGGAAAGGAGCACGATAGGATATTTGAAGTTGAGTGCTCCATAAGAGAATACAGAGCAATAGGAAGTGGAAGGAATAAAAAAGAGGCTCAGCAGGAAGCGGCAAAGAAGGTTTATCAGATGCTTCAGAATGCGTAAAAAAGGTTCCTGCCCAACTTTTGATTAAAGCTTATAGCATGCTCAAGGACATCCTTGTATATCCTCAGCGGAGTAAGGATTACCTTTACCTTTTCATCCCAATCTACCATGCTTAGAACGCTTTCCAAAAGTTTCACAATATCCTCCAGCCGGCTGTTTATGCTATTAACCGTGTCCAATCTTTCTATTTCTCTTTCCAACTCCTCCGGAAGGCTTGATAGAAAAGTTATTTCAAAGTTAAATATCTCATAAAGATCGTACAAATAGTCTAAGGATTGGTTAATAAGCTCGGTAAATTCTCTCTCAAAATCCGTCAAAACCTTTAAAAGATTCTGTCTTTCCTCTTCTTCCAAGCATACTTCCACAACTATCTTAGATTCTTCTATGTCTGGCTTTACCTCCCTTATCAGACCTTCCAATAGGCCCAAGTTGAGCTTTATGAGTTTATCCTGGATCAGCAGGTTTCTCAACACTTCTGACTTTTTCATACAAGTCCTCCACGTAAATTATTCCAAGCTTTCTAAGTTTATCCCTATACTCAGTTTTTAAAATATATCCCTGTGAAGATAAAATTGCCACTACCTTTTGATGTATCCTTTCCCCGTGAGTGTCCAGGTCAAAGAGGGGTATTACTAAGGTCCTGCCTTCTAGAATTTCTGCAAGATCAGTTAGTCTCTTTCCAGCAATCGTTATAACGTTGTCTATTCCAAGTTTTTTTAGAGCTTCTCTGTCTCTTTTACCTTCTACCACGATAACCGCAGTTTTTGATGCGTACCTTATTTCATCCAAAAGATCCTTTAGATTCATTTAAGTATGCGTTTTTGTATGAGATATAGTTGTAAGCAGATTGCTTTATTGCCTCTATCTCCTCAGGTTTTAAGTCCCTAACCACCTTGGCGGGAAAGCCTGCTACCAAAACACCGGATGGGAATTTCTTTCCAGGTGTTAGCAGTGCGCCTGCACCTATCAGCACGTAATCTTCCACTTCTACCCCATCCATCACCACAGCGGACATACCAACCAAAACAAAGTTTCCTATTTTACACCCGTGAAGCACTACCCTGTGCCCAACGGTCACGTAATCCCCTATTATGGTCGGGTAGGTCTCGTGTGTTACATGGACCACTGAATTATCCTGAATGTTGGTTCCCTTGCCTATGCGTACGTAATTTACATCTCCTCTGACTACTGTTCCAAACCATAGACTTGAATCTTCGCCTATTTCCACGTCTCCCACAACTACCACGTTCTCGGACATATACACAGAAGGATGGATCTTGGGATATATACTTCTGTAGGGCTTTATCAGGGCCATCAGGGTACCTCCTTAACCTCTGGTTGCTCTTGCAAGAATTTTGGGTCTACTATACCCTCTAACTCGTCCTTTTGCTCTTTTCCCTCTTGACTTCCTGAACCACATACACCTTCCGTACCACTAACAAAAGCCATGTAAGTTGGGCATTCCACAAAGACTACCCCTTCTGGTGTTGGAAAATCCTCCTTTGGATACATGTAAGCCGCAAAGGACATAAAGTCAATCCATACTGGAAGGGCAACCCTTGAGCCAGCCATTCCCTTTCCCATACTTCTCTTTAAGTCAAACCCAACCCAAACGCCTGCCACTATGTGTGGAGTAAAGCCCACAAACCATGCGTCCATATAGTCGTTGGTGGTTCCAGTTTTACCAGCTACGAATCTTTGAATGGAGGAGGCAGAAGCTCCGGTCCCTTCCAAAACCACAGCTCTTAGCATATCCACCAGCACCCTTGTTTCCTGGGGTGGAAGCACCTGCTCACACTGGGGACTATTTTCCTCCAACACACCCCCATCTAAGGAAACTATCTTCACTATAAAGTAGGGTTTGCATTTTAGACCCAGGTTAGCAAAAGCTTGGTAGGCAGAGGTTAGCTCTAAGGGTGTAACCTCTATGCTTCCAAGGGCCATTGAGTAATAGGGCTTTAGATCCAGCCCAAGACTTTTTCCAATCTCTATGGGAAGGTCAAAGCCTATTTCTGCCAAAAGATTTACCGTGGCGGTGTTTATACTTTTTGCTAACGCAGTCCTTAAAGAAACTGGTCCGTACTCTATTCCCTCGTAGTTTCTGGGTGTCCAGTCCTTTCCGGTGGATGGATCGTAAAAGCTCCGAGGACTTGCGTCTATTATGTTTGCTTGCGTGTATCCTTTCATCAGAGCAGACAGGTATATTACGGGCTTTATGGCAGAACCAGGCTGTCTTTTGCTATAAACCGCTCTGTTGAAGGGGCTTCTCATGTAAGAGTATCCACCCACCATTGCCCTGATGGCGCCAGTCCTTGCATCAAGAGCTACCAAAGCCCCTTGCAAGTCCGGTAAAACCTCCCACTTTAGCTCTCCCTTTTCCCTGTAAAATCTGACAAACACATAGTCGCCCTTTTCAAAGTTTAGCTCTCCCTTTTTAGCCCTGAACTCTTCTTGACCAATTTCTACAAGATACTCATCTGCTGAGATGTCCTTAATCTTTCCTATGAGAACCTTGCCTGGCTTTATTTCAACCTTCTGGTCTTTATACATCTTCTCCGCCTCGTAGTAATCTGCAGGTAGAGCTGGAATTCCGTTTGCCCTTGCTACTCGCAAGATTCCTCTTTCCATAACCTTTTTTGCGTGCTCCTGTAGGTCCCTGTCTATGGTCGTATAGATGGCGTATCCTCCAGCAAGTATGGCTTCACCGTATTTTTCCACCACATACTCTTTTAGGTAGTCCAAAAAGTAGTCCATGCCGTAATATCTGTTTTCATGTCTTAGCTTTATAGGTTTCTGGCTATATTCCTGAAAATCTTCCTGAGTTATGTAGCCGTCTTCTAACATTCTTGAGAGTACATAGTTTCTTCTTTCTATTATTCTCTCTGGATTTCTAAAAGGGTTGTATTTTGTGGGAGCCTTTGGAAGGCTTGCAAGGATGGCTGCCTCGTCCACCGTTAGTTCTCTTACCGATTTCCCAAAATATACCCTTGAGGCTGCTTCCACACCATAAGCGCCCTGTCCAAGGTAGATGTAATTCAAATAAAGCTCCAGTATCTTGTCCTTTGGAAACTCCCTCTCTATCTTAATAGCCAGTATGGCTTCTTTAATCTTTCTTGAAAGGCTTTTTTCGGGAGTTAAAAAAAGGTTCCTTGCCAACTGCTGGGTTATGGTGGATGCGCCTTGCTTAATTTCTCTGGTGTAAATGTTTTTTATGATGGCTCTGATTATGGCTATTGGATCAATGCCAGGATGCTTGTAAAAGTTCTTGTCTTCTGCGGAGATGAAAGCATACCTAACATGCGGTGGTATGTCTTTTAGCTGGACATAATACCTTCTTTGGATGGCTATATCTCCAAAGGGTCTTCCTTTGTAGTCATAAACCACTGTAGCCTGAGGTGGTTTCCAATCCTTAAGAGCTTTGGGTGAGGGAAGATTGAAAGACATCAGAATAACAAAGACCACCGAAAGCAAAAAAAGCGTCCCGAAAAAAGATAAAAAGAATAAAAAGAGTTTACGCACCACTTTCAAAAAGATTATAAACTACTTTACCTTCCCAAAGGGTCAGCATCACCTTCCCCTTCAAAACTTTTCCCCAAAGTGGAGTATTTTGGGACTTTGAAAGGTTAGTTTCTTCGTTTAAAATCCACTCCCTCTCCGGGTCAAAGACTACCAAGTTGGCAGGCTTTCCTACTTTAATACCTCTTTCCAATCCCAAAAGCTTTGCGGGATTTAAAGAGAGAAGATATACGAGCTTTTCAAGGCTTATTATACCCTTCCTTACAAGCTCCAAAGCCATAGGCAGAGCGGTCTGAAGTCCTATCATGCCTGGCATGGCACTTTCTAAGCTGGTTTTTTCTCTTTTTGCGTGGGGTGCATGGTCTGTGGCTATGCAGTCTATGGTTCCGTCCTCTAAGCCTTCCAGCAGGGCTTGCCTGTCTTGTTCCCTCCTTAAAGGCGGATTTACCTTGGCGTTAGCGCCTGAATCTAAAAGCTCCAACTCGTCAAAGAGAAGGTGGTATGGATTTACCTCGCAGGAAACGGGCGCTCCCTTTTCCTTGAAATATCTGACTATGTCCAAGGAGAGCTTGGACGAAATGTGCTGGATGTGCATTTTTCCCTTTGTATAGTAAGACAGTATGCAGTCCCTTGCTACCAAAACGTCCTCTGCGGAAGGGCTTCTGTAAGCTATGCCAAGCAGAGAGCTTACATAGCCTTCGTTTATGTGCCCTTTTGATAGTCTGTCATCTTCGCAGTGGTTCATCACCAAAAGGTCCAACTGCCTTGCAAGCTTTAGAGCCATCTCCATAAGCCTTGAGTCCATCAAAGGGGCACCGTCGTCCGTTAGGGCTGGACAGCCTGCCATCTTGAGAGCATAAAAGTCCGTAAGCTCCTTACCTTGCCTACCTTTTGTGATTGCTCCAGCGGGAAGTACCTCACAGAGTCCCACCTCTTTGGACTTTTTTATAACGTACTCCGCTATCTCTGGAGAGTCTATGGCTGGCTTTGTGTTGGGCATGCAAAGGATCGTGGTAAAGCCCCCAGCCACTGCGCACTTGCTACCGCTTTCTATGTCCTCTTTGTAGGTCTGCCCCGGGTCCCTAAGGTGCACGTGTACATCTACAAAGGAAGGACAAACCACAAGATCCTTAGCGTCAAACACCTTAGCGTGGTGGACCTCTAAACTTTTGTCTATTGCGGATATATTCCCATCCTCTACGAGCAGGTCCCCCACAAGGTCCAAACCTTGGGATGGATCCAGTATTCTACCACCTTTTATAAGAATTCTCATTTTTTCAAACCCTGTATAGCCCACTTTAAAGCGTCAATCACCTGGTCTATGTGCTCCTTTTCTACCACCAAGGGCATCATCAAAACCATCACATCTCCCAAAGGTCTTAAAAACACTCCCCTTTCTCTGCATTTGTATGCAACCTTAAAGCCCGTTCTTTCTCCGTATGGGAAAGGAATACCCTTTTCTTTGTCCTTTACCAGTTCTATTCCAGCCATAAACCCAAGCTGACGCACGTCTCCCACAAAATCAAGCTCCCAAAATTCCTTTAGTCTTTCCGAAAGATACTCTATCTTTGGTCTGAGTTTTTCCAAAGTTTTTTCTTCCTCAAAGATCTCTATGTTAGCCAAAGCTGCGGCGCAAGCCAAGTTGTTGCCGGTGTAAGTGTGTCCATGATAAAAGTGCTTCATCTGACCAAACTCTCCTAAGAAGGCTTCAAAGACCTCCTCTGTTGTCAAAGTGGCAGCCAAGGGAAGATATCCCCCAGTTATACCTTTCCCTAAGCACATAAAGTCAGGGCAGACTTGCTCTTGCTCGCAGTAAAACATGGTCCCCGTCCTTCCAAAGCCGGTGGCTACCTCATCCACGATCATCAAAACGTCATACTTTTTTGTAAGCTCCCTAACTCCAGCCAGAAAGCCCCTTGGAAAGGGAAGCATGCCAGCCGCTCCCTGAATACCCGCTTCCAAACTCACCGCCACCACATCATCCCTTTCCTTTAGAATGCTCTCCAACATAGCCAAAAGATCCCCTCTGCACTCCTCTGTAAGCCCTCCGTATCTTTCTTTACAGAAAAGGTAAGGAGAGGGTAATTTTATCGTTTCAAAGACTATGTCCTTGTACGTTCCATGAAATAGGTCTATTCCACCAAGGCTTACCGCTCCCAAAGTGTCTCCATGATAAGCTTGGGAAAGGGTTATGAATGTCTTTCTTTTTTGACCTTTGTTTTTCCAATACTGATAGGCAAGTTTTATGGCTATTTCCACCGCCTCCGCTCCATCCTCCGAGTAAAAAACTTTGGTCAAACACTCAGGAGATATATCTACCAGCTTTTTGGCAAGAAGGATAGCTGGCACGTTTGAGCTTCCGAGGGTTGTAGTGTGGGCAACCTTGCTCAGTTGCTCCAAAATAGCCTGATTTATCTTTGGGTGGTTGTGTCCATGGACGTTGCACCAAAGGGAAGATATGGCATCTATAAATTTTCTACCTTTAACGTCGTATAGATAAGCTCCTTCTCCCCTTTCAAATATCAGATTCTCCTCTTCTCTGTACACTTTCATCTGGGTAAAGGGATGCCAAAAATATTCCTTGTCCCAGCGCTCTAAGGTTTTATATTCCATGAGTTAAATTTTAAACCTCAATTCTGTAAAGCTTTATCTTTCTGTATAGATTGGAAAGGTCTATGCCTATAACCTGGGCTACTTTTTTTACGTCGTTGTTATACTCTCTTAGCTTCTTTTGGATGAACAGCTTTTCAAAAGCCTGTTTGGCAGTGCGCAGGTCTTGTTCCGAAAACAGAAAACTTAGGTCCTCCTCGTAGCCTACTCCAAGAAACTTTTCCACATCAGCCTTTGAAACCTCTTCTCCTTCGTGAAGTATGCAGAGCTTTTCTACGAAGTTTTTCAGCTCCCTTACGTTTCCTCTCCAGCGCTGACTTTTTATAACTTTTAAAGCCTCCTCAGTAAATACCTTCCTACAGGCGTACTTTTTGAGGAAGTGTTCAATCAAAATCGGTATATCCTCTAATCTTTCCCTAAGAGGGGGGACCTGTATGACTATGGTTGATATTCTGTGATAGAGGTCTTCTCTAAATAGGCCCTTTTCTACCATTTCCGATAGGTTTTTGTTTGATGCGCTTATTAATCTAAAGCTTGAAGTTATCACCTGATTTCCACCAAGTCTGCTAAACTGCTTTGTTTCCAAAACTCTCAGAAGCTTTGCCTGAGATTTGGGACTTAGGTCCCCTATCTCGTCCAAAAACAGCGTTCCATCGTGGGCAAGCTCCAACTTTCCGTGTTTTCTTGAAACCGCAGAGGTAAAAGCTCCCTTTTCATAACCAAAAAGCTCCGATTCAAAAAGCTCGTCAGAGATGTTGGCACAGTTTAGGTCTATAAAGCTCTTTCTCTGGGAAAGCCTGTGAATACGCCTTGCCACTAGCTCCTTTCCCACGCCGCTCTCTCCGAGTATCAAAACGCTTGCGCTACTCTTTGCCACCTTGTTTATCAGCCCCTTAAGGGCCATTATGGGTTTGCTTATTCCTACTATGTCTTCTTCTTCCGAGGGTGCAAAGGAAAGCTCAAGGGCTTTCCTTAAAGTCAAAAGCAGTTTTTCCATAGAAAAGGGTTTTTCCAGAAAGTCAAAGGCTCCCTCCTTTATAGACCTTACCGCATGCTCTGTCTTTCCATGTCCGGTTATTACGATTATGGGAGACATGGGAAGGTATTCTTTTAGCTCCTTTATAAAGTCAAGGCCGTTGCCGTCGGGAAGCCAAAGGTCCAAAAGAACTGCGTGAAAATATTCCCTTTGGGCTATCTCTCTTGCCTTTTTCATACAGTCTACCAGCTCTACCTCGTAGCCTTCTTCTTCCAGAATGGTCCTCAGGCTTATGCCTACTCCCCTGTCATCCTCCACTATAAGCACTTTGCTTTTAACTTCTGAAGTGGTCAAAGCCATACTCCTCCAAAGGTTTATTATCTACAAAAACGCCCTCCCCTTCCTGTACGTAGCCTATCTGGCTCATGTCTAAAAAAGGGTTCATTCTCTCCGGTGGATGGGTAAACAGAAGCTGGTAGTCCTCCCCTCCCTTTAGGGCGTAAGCGTAGGGATCCTTTCCGTGTTTTTTTGCAAACTCGTAAAGCTCCTTTGAAAGGGGAAGCTTTTCCTTGAAGATGTTAAACCTTAAACCGCTTCTTTTTGCCATGTGTCTGATGTCGGAAGCTAACCCATCGCTTATGTCCATGCTTGCGTTGGCATACTTTGATATGTGCCTAAGGTAGTCTATCCTTGCGGTAGGTCTTAGGTGTCTTTCTATAAGCCTTAGCTCAAAGTCTTCGTAATTTTTCCTTTCCATCAAAAGAAGCTCCAGTCCAGCCAAGGAGTCTCCCAAAGTGCCACTCACGAACACACCATCTCCAGCCTTTGCAGAGCTCCTGCCCACGAACCTTTCTGCCTGTCCCACGGCAAAAAGGTCCAATCCCAGCTTCTCCGCTTTTACCACATTGCCCCCCACTATTTTAGTTCCGTAAAACTCACACGCTTTTGTCATACCTTCGTAAAGCTCATCTACTTTTTTTAACTCCACATCTGGAAGAAGAAGAGATACAAGTAGATAAAGAGGTTTTCCCCCGTTGGCTATTATGTCGCTGACCGTGGCACTAACAGCCTTCCATCCTACCGTAGATATGGGATAAAAGGGCAAAAAGTGCCTTCCTTCCAAAAGGGTATCGCATGTTAGTAGTATTTTCAAGTCTGCAAGCTCTACGCATGCTGTATCATCTCCCACTTCTGCCAAAGAAAACTTAGCTTTAAGGTGCTCTATCAGTCCAAACTCACCTAAGTCAGAGACCTTCATTCTGTGAATATCTGCCCTTCTATAGGCTCAACTATAACTCCCTTCTCTTGCAGGAACCTTATGGCCCTGTCTATTTCCTCCACCTCCCCATCAATCTCCACAGTCAATATCCCAGCATCCTTAGATACTTTGGCGGTCCTTATATTCACCACAACGTCAAAGTTCTTACACAGAGCACAGAGCAAAGGTTCCTTTACCTTATCCTCCGGATAGATAAGTTGCACTCTGATAAAGTTCATAGTAAGATTATACTTTAAACCTTCTGAAGCAAACGTGCACGTTGTACTTCTGTCTTACTCTGATGGTCAGCTCTGCGTCCATTCTTTTGGCGTGTTTTTCCAAAAGTTTAAGACCAAGTCCCATGCCCCTTCCAGTGGTGTCTAAAAAATCGTTCCGGACAGTCAGAATTAGTCTGCCTCTGTAAATCATAGCCCTTATGTTTATAAAGCTAACTGAATACTTTATGGCGTTGCTTATCAGATTGTAAAGAACGTCTTCCAGCTCTCTTTGGTCCGCAAGCAGATAAATGTCTTTTCTGCATCTTAAAACAAGTCTTTTACCTTCAAGGTCCTCTCTCAGAAAGTCTATCGTACTTTCTAAGCTTTGCCTTAGGTTTGTCCAAACTCTGTGTGGCTCTACCTCTTCCTGTGAGAGTCTTAAAATCAAACCCACGTCCTTTTCAAGCTTTTCTATACTCCTTTGCATCCTATCCAAGGCTTGAGGTACGTACGACCTTTTAAGAAGGCTTAGGTTAGTTTTTTGAACGGATATAAAATTTCCAAGCTTATGAGTAAGAGATTGAACTAAGGCTTTGCTGAACTGTTTTCCTTCTTCCACTCTCTTCCAGAGCCTATCCAAAACTATCTGGTAAAGGGCTATTAGGGAGAAGATCAAAAAAAACTGCAAAGCAAACATCCTTTTAATACTTGGCTTTATAGTTTCTGTAAGATAGTTTTCTTTAACTATCACATAAACATTTTTAAACTCCTCCCTTGGATGGTTAAAGGCGTAGGCAAAACCTTTTGGAATTTGTTCTGAAAGTATAAAGTTCTCGTCCCCTCTATGGCTTGGATTGATTAAGTAAAGTAAGTAGTGTGCATAAGCTTTGTAGTAGATGCTTTCCTCTGTGTTCTTTTTTAGTTCAAAGAAAAGTAGCGTATTCAGTGCCAAAAAACCTACGGTTAAAAGCAAAGCGAAGGCAATTGTGAGTTTTAGCCTCTCACCCAACCCTGTAGCCTCTCCCCTTCATGGTTTGTATGAACCCCTCGGGCAAAAGTTTTCTGAGATTTTTTATGTGAGCTCTTACCACATCCTCTCCCACTGGCTCATCGCCCCAAACGTAATTAAGTATCTTCTCCTGAGACACATAACTGCCCCTGTTTTCCACCAAAAGCTTGAGAATAAGCCAATCTTTTCTGCTGAGAGGAACAACCTTATTTCCCACCTTTACCTCTTCTTTGCTTAGACAAACTTCCACGTTTCCTATCACTATCACATCGTACGGATTCCTCCTTCTGTAAAGTGCTTTTATTCTCAGGACTAATTCTTCCATCTCAAAGGGCTTAGTCAGATAATCGTCTGCTCCAAGCTCAAAGCAGGTGCGTTTATCTTCAATCCTGTGCTTTGCGGTTAAAACCAGGATGGGCGTTTCTTTGTTTCTTTCCCTTATCCTTTTTATTAAGTCCTCCCCCCTTATGTGTGGCATCATAAGGTCAAGCACAATCACATCGTAGGCGCTTACCTCTAAAAGGTCTAAAACCTCCCTTGGATCCCAAACCCAATCTGTAGTAAAACCTTCTGACTCCAAAAACTCCTTTAAACTCTCCCCCAGCAGTTTGTCGTCTTCTACGATTAATATTTTCATAGCAAAAGGTCTATGGCTTCTCTTATGTGGGACACTCCGTATATTTCCATTCCATCCATCTCAAAGGCGCAGCTTTTTGGGAGCACCACCTTGTTAAAGCCAAACCTTTTACCCTCTTGGAGTCTAAGCTCTGGAAAATGCACCGCTCTTACCTCTCCACCAAGCCCCAACTCCCCAAAGACCATCACATCTCCAAGAGGCGTGTTCTTTACGGAAGAGCAAACCGCCAAAGCTACTGCTAAATCTCCCGCAGGCTCCACTATTTGCATACCCCCCACCACGTTTATGAAAACGTCCTTATCCCTGGTAAATATTTTAGCTTCCTTTTCAAGAACTGCCAGTATTAGGGCAAGTCTGTTTATGTCAAAGCCCTGAGACCTTCTCTGTGGAGTGGTATAGATGGCATCTATGGTTAGGGCTTGGACTTCCAAAAGAACAGGTCTGCTTCCTTCTGCATGGGGGAAAACTACGCTTCCGGGACTTCCTGTCCTTTCTTGGAGAAAAAGGGCTGAAGGCTCTGGCACCTCTTCCAAACCTCTGTCCGTCATCTTAAAGACAGCTACCTCTCCACTTGCACCAAAGCGGTTTTTCACAACCTTTAACACCCTGTAAAAACTAAACCTCTCCCCCTCAAAGTATAGCACAGTATCCACCAAATGCTCCAAAACCTTAGGACCTGCTATACTTCCTTCCTTAGTAATCTGACCTACTATGAATAAAGGAATATTTTTTTTCTTGCAAGCTTGCGCAAGCGCGTAGGCGCATTCTCTGACTTGAGAAACAGAACCAGGTGCAGATTCCAACTCGGTAGAGTAGATAGTCTGGATAGAATCTACTATCAATAAGCTGGGCTTTAAATTTTCCAAAACATTCAGCACGTTTCCCAAATTGGTTTCTGGAAGTATGTATAACCCCTCTCCCACTATATTCAACCTCTTTGCCCTCGTGGCTACCTGAGAGCCAGACTCTTCACCAGAAACATACACCACTTTTCCGTAGTTCTTTGAGTATCTTTCTGCTAACTGCAGGAGTAAGGTAGATTTTCCTATGCCCGGCTCACCAGCTATAAGCACCACCTGACCTTTTACTATACCACCGCCAAGAGCGCTGTTAAGCTGGCTAAAGCCTGTGGAAAACCTTTCGCCCTCCTCAACGTTCCACAGAAGCAGAGGCCTGCATAACTCCACATTGTTTGTGCATTTCAGAGTGGTTCTTTCCCTTTCTTCAACCATGCTGTTCCAAGCACCACAGGATGGACACTTTCCAAACCATTTATAAGAAGAGTACCCGCACTCCTGACAGACAAAGATCGTCCTATCTTTCTTCACCTTAGCCCCCAATCTTAAACATCTCAATCTTTTTAGGCTTTATACCTTTCTTAAGCAGCTCAAGTCTTTCTTCTGAATACCTATCAACTCTACTTTCCCATATAGCCCTTATGAAACTCTCTATTTGTTCATCATCTACTCCAGATCTGAGAAGTTTTTTAAGATCGTATCCATTGGAAGCAAAAAGACAGGTGAGAAGCTTTCCGTCTGCTGTCAATCTTAAGCGATTGCAATCACCGCAAAAAGGTTTAGTTATAGGGGCTATTATGCCGAAGGCGTAGCCATCCTCCAAAGAAAACCTATCTGCAGTTTCACCCTTCTTAGCCTTTTCTAAAGGCTTGATCCTATAACGGTTTGAGATAGCTTGCAGTATATCCCTTGCGGAAAAGACCTTCTCCAAGGACCAACCGTTAAGATTTCCCACGTCCATAAACTCAATAAACCTTACCTCTATACCCAGCGGCTTGAAGAACTCTATAAAATCCACGATTTCATCCTCATTGATACCCTTAACCACGCACACATTGACCTTTACCAAAACGCTAACCTCAACAGCTCTTTGTATGCCCTCCAAAATCTGGCTTACCTTTACATCTTTCCCCACTATGTAGGATAGCCTGTCATCTCTAAGAGAGGGGAGGCTTACGGTAACTCTTTTCAGACCAGCCAAGGAGAGGTCTTTGATTTTCTCCTTCAAAAGAAAACCGTTGGTGGTAAGTGCTATATCTTCCACCTCTTCCCTTATTATACTAACAAGCTTATCTATATGTCTCCTAAGTAGAGGCTCACCTCCAGTAAGTCTGACCTTCTTTATTCCAAGCCTTTTTGCTATGCGCACAACCCTTGCTATCTCCTCAAAGCTGAGTATCTCTTCCCTCTTGAAAAACTCATACTCTTGTCCCCCAGGCATGCAAAAATTACACCTAAAATTACATCTGTCCGTTAAAGATATCCTTAGGTCTTTTAGCTCTCTTCCGAGCTTGTCAGAAGGTGTCATGGGATTAAAGATAATCACTTTAGAAGATAGTGTTTATTTCTCAAACATCAAAAGGGATAAGTGAACCCAGGATGTCAACTTTTAGCGGTTATAAGCTGAACCGATCAAAACACTAAAAGCAATAGAGGAAATCCTTAACAGAGTTTTTAAGTGGCAAAGATTACAAGGTAAGCATAAAGAGAATGGTTCCATGCTGTAGGAAGAGCGCTTCAAGTGATATATACGTTTGCTTTTTGGGTTTATGTAAGAGCTATTATCTGTGGCTTGCGGTGGATGAAGAAGGCAGAATAGACTCATGGACCGCTGGTATGTAAGTGCTGTAAGCAACCTTTCAATGAAGTAGATACATGAGACTTTTGGAAAGAGGAATGTGGTAGAAAGATGGTTCTTCTATATAAAGCACAGACTGAAGAGGTTTTACAAGGAGTTTGAGGAGCTATACTATGGAGTGCTTGTGATGGTTTTGTGTGATGAAAATGGGATTGTGATGGACGTATGGTTTCATCCAGCGAGCTATCACGAAGTTAAGTCTTTTAGGATAAGTAAAAGAAAGAGCAAGTGGTTTAGGTTTTTGGTAGAAACCTTTGAAGTTATAGGGGATAAAGGTTATAGGGGCTGTGAGCATGTAGTAGTTTGTGAAAATAAGAAAAACAAAAGTAAAAGGCAGGTTGTGGAAGGTGTGAACTCACAGATAAAGGTTTTCAATTACGCCAGTGGGTGGAGGAAGGGTATAACGCTTTTGGCATACCTTTATGCCTATGCTATAGGCTATAGCTTTTTCAGAAAAAGCCATGTGCTTAGGTAATTTCTCACCCAGCGTTAAAATATTGAATCTTTATACTTAACACTTGGTGGCATGAAAGATTATGCCAAGCTCAACTTGAATTTTAATCCTTTCAATCGCTTATCCCTTTACTCTTCTGCTGAATACAGTCAATTCTATTCTCAAGATAAAAAGAAGCTTGGAGAAGGTCTTTATGCATACAATCAAGTTTCTTATAAGCTGAGGTTTGCCTACCCAGATTATACCCTTAGGCTCTTTTATGCATGTTGGTATGGGAGGGGCGCTCTTTGGTCAAGACAACCTTTCTCTGAGCATTTTTGGAAGCCAGAACATAGGTGGTGTAGAAGACAGGGTTATTAAACTTAACCTTATTTATAGACTATTTTTCTGAAAAGCTACTAAGCTGCTTTACATTCATCAAGACACGTTTTACGTAATCCCAATTGTCCGCGTTCAAACCGTTGTATGCCTTTATAGCCATAACCCAATTACCAAACCTTTTGTAATTCTCATAGAGAATTCTTGTCCCGATTTCTATATTTATGGCTGGATCATACAGTTGGTCTGGATCTGTAATCCCGTATTCTTTCATTAAAGCTAAGTTGTGTTGATAATTTACCTGCATGAGTCCCCTGTCTTCTGTTCCGTCTTTATTTTTGTTATATGCCTTTGGATTAAAACCGCTTTCCACACGGATGATGGCGCTTATAATTTCTTTTGGAATACCATACTTTAGGGAAGCTTTTTCTATCAAAGTATTCACATCTGCAAAGTTTGCCCTTGTGGTGTCCTCTTTGTCAAGAAAGTTATTTAAAACTTCTTCAAATCTTTCATTTTCTCTTTGGATATGTTCAGGTCTTGTAGTTTTTAACCAAAGATTATTCCATTCTATTCTCATAAGTCTTGCCCTTACATTCACTGCATATGCCAAATATCTCCAGTCTATGATTTACTGGAGTAAAACCATGCTCCTCGCAAACTTGATCCTGCAATGTCTCAATTTCTTGTTTGTAAAACTCTATTATTTTTCCACAGTTTATGCATATTAGGTGCTCGTGATGCTGTTTTCCCACAACAAATTCGTAGATGGTTCTATTATTCAGTTTAATAACTTCCCTCACTACACCAAAGTCCTGTAAAAGCTTTACCGTTCTGTAAATAGTAGAGCGAGAGGCTATGTTTTTATTTTGGGAAGAGATCCACCTAACCAAATCCTCTATTTCAAAATGCGTCCCATAGCTTGCTATCATGTCAATAATATCAAACCTTGACTTCGTTATTTTATTTCCTTTACTTTTTAAAAACCTCTCAAACTCCCTTTTAAGATCATTCAAAAGCGTTTGCATGTTCAAAAATATATATCAAATGAGTTTCATTTTCAATAAGTTAATCTTCCCAATATTCTTTAAAGGCTATCCACGTTTTTCGGATCCTTTCTTCCAGGTTGTTCCACTCTTTCATGTAAATTTTTCTTTTTAAGCTCGCCCTTCTTAAAGTTTCTCCAAATACGTCCTCTGCAGACTCTGCAAAATCTTCCAATCTATTGTCCAAAATAGCCTCTGCACACATGTTCCCAGACAGAACAGCGTTGGCTATGCCCCCACCTGTTATAGGATGACAAAAACCGCCCGCGTCACCAACCAGCATAACCCTTCCCTTGAGCACATCTAAAAGACCCTCTGCAGGTATCCATCCTCCAGTTCTTTTTAAAGCTCTATCTTCAATAAAACCATTTTGAACAAGTTCGCCAATAAATATTCTCAAAGCTTCCATCACATTCATACCAAAAGAAGGGTCCAAACCTACTCCTACGTTAGCAACATCGCTTTTTGGAAACAGCCACCCGTAGCCAGCGGGTATATAGTTTCTGAAAAATATAAGTAAATCCTCCGTGGGATGTTTCAGAGGTGCAGTTATCTGTGCGGTGGTTAAAAAGTGTTTTGTATGTTTTCCTAAGAGTTTTGCAACTCTTGAACGAGGTCCATCCGCACCCACCAAAAGGTTAAACTCTACCAACACTCTCTCTCTACTGTCAATGTTTTCTAAAACTGCCGTTTTGTCATCAAAACAAACGAACTTAGTTCTGAGTAAATAGGTAGCACCATTCTCCGATGCTAAAGAGTGTATTTTGTAATCAAACCGCTCCCTATTTAGAACAAAGCCTGGAGAGTCCATAGATACAACTTCTCCCCAAGGTGTGAAGTGGACCATTTTACTAACTTTCTGAGCTATAACCCCTTCATCAAAGAATTCACTAAATTGGTGATAAAGTTGTATAGGGACAAATTCAGCACACTGCACGGGAGAGCCTATAACCCTTTTGAAATCCACTACTAGAACCTTTGCACCACCTCTTGCTAACTTGTATGCAACTGTAGAACCTGCAGGTCCTCCACCTACTATCAGTACATCACACTTTATCTTCTTCATTGATCATCTCTATCAACTTTTTAGAAGGTTTAAATCTAACCGTATATCTTTCACCAACAAACATCTCAACACCATTCTTAGGATTTTTAATAAAGGCGCCTTTTAGCTTTTTTAGCTTCAGAACACCAAAATTTCTCATCTCTACTCTTTTATTTTCAATAAGCATCTCTACAATACTGTCAAGAATGCATTCTATTAGCTCTTTTGTTTTGGTTGTATCCAAGTTTAGCTCTTTAGATATTTTTTTGATCAACTGGCTTTTGTTCATTTCTTCTCCTCTATGTAGAATGTTCTTACTTTTTTGCCTTTACCTATAGCTACTGCTTTGCCCTCCGTTCTGTAGTAGATGATCTCATCAGCTTCTACAAAATTAGGTCCCTCCTCAACCTTTGCATTACCCACCAACCTAATTATTTCTTTTTTAAAGTCGTAATAAGCCTTATCTGCCCTTGCTATTCTTTTACCGTCTTGATAAAAGACTTTCCCCTCAGCTTCTGCCGAACTGGCTTTTTTGTTCTCATCCAGATGTATGGTTACCTTATCTGCGGTAAGTATTTCGTTAGCCTTGGTTATCTTAACGTTGCCAGAGTATATTATCACGTTTTTTTCGTAGGTTATAGTGTCTGCCTCGCCAAGGATGGGTTGAGAGTAAGCCAAAATAAATGTTATCATTAAGATGATAAGGGTCCTCATTGCACTATTACTTTAGCATTCTTAATTATAACCTTTAAAGGTTTAACTTGAAGGTGCCATCCCTTGCCTTTTATCGTGTGGGCTTTATCCTTTAAAACAATCTCTGAGTCTCCGTATGCTATTCCTTCTCTTAGCTTTACCTGTGCCTTTTGGGTGCTCATTGTTCCTTCTTCTGTATACAGAAGTATATTACCTTCAAGAAGTCCTTCACCCGAGAGTCTGTCTATTACCGCCTTGTCCGCAGTTAACGTGGCCTTATCAGACTCGAATTTAACTTGCTCTATGAGTAGTGTGGTGTCTTCAATCTTTGCCCTGCTACCTTCTACATGCCACTCCACACCATTTTTACCAAAGACCTTGACGTTTATCCCTTCCAAAATACTTACTTCTCCGTTTTTGGAAGGTATAAACTGATGATTCTTTATCCAAAGACTTGCCATATACGATCCATAAATCAGTGCAAGGGACAGTAGCATAATCTTTATCAAGTGAAATCCTCCAGTACCTTTTTCAGTTTTCCCTTTGTCCTCAGAATTAGCTCCGCTATCTCTCTAACTGCCCCCTCTCCACCCCTCTTTTTTGATACATAAATAGCATACCTTTTTACCAACCTTGGTGCGTCTTTTACAGTAGCTGGAAAACCAACCACCTTCAAAACGGGAATGTCCATATAATCGTCACCCACAAATCCTATCTCTCTTGGCTCTAAACCCTTTTTTTGCAATATTTGCTCCAAAACTTTAAGTTTATCGTTTCTTCCGATATGTACCTCGCTTATATCCAATTCTTCTAACCTCCTTATAAGAGCTTTTGAGGACCTTCCGGATATAACACCCACTTCAATACCTGCCTTTTGAAGGAGCTTTATCCCAAGTCCATCCCTCACGTCAAACACTTTGATTTCCTCTCCGTTTTCTGTGTAATAAAGCTTTCCATCCGTTAGCACTCCGTCCACGTCAAGAAGTAGCAGTTTTAAGCTTTCTAAAATACCTGAAAGTTTTTTAATTTTCATTCTGAGGTATATTTTAAATTCACATGGAGGTAACGTACCAAACCATGAGACAGTATCCTAAGGACAGAGACTTGCCTAAAAAAGCTCTTGATTATCTTTTAAGTAGAGATAAGGTTGCTGCGGGTGTGGGCAGGGGGTTTGACTTCAGAGATAGTGATAGAAGAAGATTTGCGGACGATTTAGCTGCAAAGGATGCCCTTATAAAATCTGCAAAGTTCATTAAAGCTAACATAGAAAGAGCAAGCAAATAACTGTATAATTTTTATCATACCTTTTTCTCGGAGGTGAGGCATGAACCTTTACGAGTATGAAGCTTACGAAAAGATATTTAAAAAGTATGGCATTCCCACGCCCCGCTACATATTCACAGACCACCTAAACGACCAAGTGGTAGAGTTCATAAACCAACTTGGGGAGTGTGTGGTAAAGTCCCAAGTTTTGGTAGGGAAGAGGGGGAAAGCGGGTGCGGTAAAGCTTTGCAAAATACCACAGGATGGGATAGAGACGGTAGAAGCCCTTCTGAAGTATCCTGTCTATGGAGAAATGCCCGTAGGTGTAATAGTTAGCGAGAAGGCAAACATACTTAAAGAGCTTTACGCATCAATAACCTACTCTACTGAAGTTAGGGCGCCTGTTCTAACGCTCAGTTTGGAAGGGGGAATGGACATAGAGGAAGTTCCCCAGGAAAAGGTTAAAAGTTGGATTATAGACCCTATAAAAGGTCTCTATCCACACATGGTAAGGAACTACCTTTTAGAGCTCGGCTTTCCAGAGGAGTTTATGGGTGTCCTTAGGGAGCTTTCTGAAGTAATAGCAAACATGTGGAAAGCTTTCTGGGAAGTAGAAGCCAGGCTATTGGAAATAAACCCACTGGCCATATGCGACGTGGGAGGAAAGCAAAAAGTTTTGGCTTTGGATGCGGTGGTTATAATAGACGACGATGCCTCTGTGCCACCTGCAAAAATATACGGCTTGAGAACTGCGCTGAAAAGACCACCCACTCAAAGAGAAATAGAAGCTTCCCTCATAGACAGGGATGACCACAGAGGAAAGGCAGGCTCCTACGTAGAGATGGACGGAGATATTGCTATGATGACCTTTGGCGGGGGAGGTTCTACCGTTACCATAGAAACGACCTATGCGGTGGGTCTAAGACCCGCTAACTTCACAGACATTGGAGGGAACCCTCCCGCAGAAAAAATGTACAAAATCACCAAGATAATCCTTTCCAAACCTGGCATCAGGGGAGTACTGGTATGCGGTGGAACGGCCAACAACACGAGGATAGACGTTACTTTGGGTGAAGGTGTAGCAAATGCTATAAGGGACCTTTACAAAGAAGGAAAGCTCAATCCAAACTGGATCTGGGTTGTCAGAAGGAATGGTCCAGAGGCAGAGAAAGGACTAAGAATGTTATACGAAGCTTTTAAAGAGTGCGGTGTGAAAGGAGAGATCTACGATTCCACCTTACCCTTAACAGAGGCACCCATAAGACTAAAGGAGCTTTTGCAGAAGTGTCAAGCTCAATCAAAGGAAGGGGAAGTTTTGACAGAAGAACAAGCAAGCGACTTAGGTATATAAGGAGGTAAAAGATGAGTTGGACCAAAGGCACAGTTTATCTGAACGACAAAAGCAGAATACTTGTGATGGGCATAACCGGTAGGGAAGCCTCTCAGGTAGTTAGCGAATCGGAAGCTCTCTATCCGGGCTTTGTTGTTGCAGGTGTAACTCCAGGAAAGGGAGGCTCTCAGGTAGCAGGCAAGCCAGTTTATAACACAGTCAGCGAGGCTCTAAAAACTCACCCAGAAATAAACACTGGACTTGTTTATGTCCCCCCTACCTCCGTTAAAGATGCGGTAATAGAGCTCGTAGATGCGGGTATAAAGGTTATATACATAGTCACAGAACACGTTCCCATAAGGGATACAGTTTATTTTTATCATTACTCCAAAGAAAGAGGGGTAATCATAGTTGGTCCCACATCCTTGGGTTGCATCGTTCCAAGTATTCCCGCAAGGATAGGTGCCATAGGTGGAAAGAACCCATCCATAGCTTACGCACCTGGTGGATTGGTTATACTGTCAAAGTCTGGCGGTCTTACCACTACAACTGCAGAAATGTTTAAGAGGAGAGGCTGGGGCGTTTATATGGCTTTGGCTCTTGGTGGGGACGTTATCTCCTGCACCACCTTTGCGGACGTTTTGGAAAAAATAGCGGACGATCCAAACGTGAAAGGAGTGATCATCCAAGGGGAAGTGGGCGGCTCTTACGAAGAAAAAGCCGCAGAAACTATACTAAGGCTATACAAAGAGGGGAAATGGAACAAACCTGTAGCAGCTTTTGTAGCAGGTAGATTTCAAGAAGGTTTGGAAGGTGTGTCCTTTGGACACGCGGGTGCCATAGTGGAAAGAGGGAAGGGTAAAGCTACTGACAAAATAAGGATGTTTAACGAAGTCGGAAAGGAAACGGGACTTGTAAAGGTGGCAGAGTTTTACCACGATCTGGTGCATTGCATAGAGGAGCTTGGTGTTCCAAGGGACTTTGAGGACACCACTCCAGGCGGCAGAGTAAAACCACTCTATACCACCATAAACGAAGAGAACTGTAAGTTTATAGGCTAAGAAGGGGGCATTGCCCCCGGTTTTATCTGTAGGAGATTTTTGTCCTCTTCCTTTCCATAAAGCCCTTTCTTAAGGAATAGCCTTCTTGAGGATAAAGACCGTAATAGAGGTTTTGCACGTGGTTTCCTTCTACAAAGAAAGCCCATCTTTCCAGAAAACTTCCCACGATTAAGGATAGAAAAGTAAATTTTATAAAGTTATAGTTTAGATTCCCGGATATCCACGCGTAAAGCAAAAGGAACAGAGGGACAACGAAAGTAAGTATGTAAGCTACAGGTAAGACGCTGGGAAGAAGTTCCTTTCCTTTTTTGTAGTAAAATTCCTTTGTGCAGTAGTTTTCGGTGGTGGTACCTATGTCCAAAACTCTTATAGGTCTGTTGTGGGGAAGGTTCAGTGCTTCGTTTATGGTAGGTCTGTCTAAGTAAAACTGTCTTATGTTGAACGCCAATCTAAAGGCAAGACCTAAGGCAAGGAAAAGCACAGTCAGAAACAGGAAAGTCCCAACGAATTCTTTTCTGTAGAAATAGGTTAAAGACAAAAAGGCAGAAGAGCCAAGCATTAAATACATGTTCAGATAGTAGAGCACGGAAAGGGAGGTATTCCACTCTGGAACAAACTTATTGGATGCGTATATCATTGCGGTAGAGTAAGCACTAAGCCAGCCAAGAATGAAGGTTATCACACCAAACAGGTGATACCAAAAACCTGTCTGATCAAAGAATCTAAGCACAGCAAATATAAGGAGTGTAAATCCGTAAGTTCCACTAAAGACCGCTTCCCGGGAGAGCCAAGAGGTTCTGAACCTCTTTATTGCTTTCCATGCCCTTAGTTTGTGTCCAAGGTGAAAGCTTGCTCCTATGGCTCCAAGTCCAATAAGGATCAGAGATATTACGTTTGAGATAAGGACCATGTGCTTTGGAAGGCCAGTCTGCTTTCCAAAAAGCGTGAGAAACTCCATAAAGTAGGTAAAGGTAAAAAGACCTATGGACGTTCCTGCGGTAAGGAAGAAAAAGATCAGAGATAGGGCTGGATGCATCTTTTAACCTCCTTTGTAGTGTCTTCTTAGCACTTCAAGGAACATAGGATTTTCGGGCTTTAACAGGTGTTCATCTACGTGAATTTTAGTCTCTGTTCTTGGCAGATAATGATTAGCTGGATTGGTTCCCATGTCTGGGAATAGCACAAAACCGTTGCGTTCTTTGATCATTTTGTAAGCTTCACTGTTGGGGTCTTCTATATCTCCAAAGAACCTTGCCTTTGCGGGACAAGTCAAAACACATGCGGGTTTTCTGTGCTCTGGTGGTAATGATTCATCGTATATTCTGTCTATACAAAGGGTGCATTTTTTCATTACCTTATCTGCTTCGTCAAACTCTCTACAGCCGTAAGGACAGGACCAAGAGCAGAGCTTACAACCTATGCAATCATCGTAATTAACGAGCACTATACCATCCTGTTCTCTCTTATAACTTGCACCGGTGGGACATACGGGCACACAGGGAGCGTTTTGACAGTGAAGACAGGACTTGGGAAGGTGGAAAACCTGAGTGTTTGGAAACTCTCCCACTTCATAGCTCATTATCCTGTTATACCACACCCCTTCGGGATTTTTGCCGTATGGGTCAAAGTCCGAAAGGGGTCCAAAAGACGCCTGCGTATTCCACTCTTTGCAGTTTGTAGCACAAGCATGACAGCCTACACAGGTGTTTAGGTCTATCACCAAAGCATACTGTGGCATAGCTACTCCTCCTTCGTTAACCTCTTTAAAGCTAAAAGTTGTTGAAATAGTAAATTGCTTAACTTTTTCATTTTTTTGATCTTTTCCTCATCTGAAGTTTGAAAATTCTTTGGATCTATCTGCATGCTTATCTCGTGAAACTCGCAATGAATTCTTTCTATTTCATCTACGATTGACTTTATATTGTCAGGAAAGCTATCTTTTATGGGAGCCACTTTACTATCCCATATTACGCCAAAATCACACTCGTGACAGGTTTTATGGGTAAAATTGTCCCTATTTTTAATAGCCCTTTCTAATTTGGACACATATATAGCATGCTGAGCAATAAACGTATCTAAATCTATAAGAATTTGCTTTAACACTTCCTTTGACATTTTTTAAACCTTCACTCCAAATATTTCTTTCAGATCTATCTCAATGCCTAAAAGTTCAGAGCGCACTTTTCCCTTGGCCTTTGCGTGGCAGATAAGCTTAAAGCCATCCTCTGAGTTTGCGTATATTTCAAAGCTTTTTCTCTTTGGATCCACTATCCAATATTCCTTTACACCAACCCTTTCATAAACATCTTTTTTCTCTGTAAGGTCATAATAGGCAGTGGAAGGAGAAAGGATCTCCACCACCACATCGGGTGCTCCAAATATGCCCCTTTCTTCTATCCTTGCTTTGCTGTCTTTTAAAACAACCACTAAATCTGGCTGAAAAGCATTCTCCTCGTCAAGATATACATCTATGGGGGACAGAATAACTTGGGTATCTTTTAGTCTTGTCCTGAGGATGACAAAAAGGTTTCCTAAGGTATTTTGATGACTGTATCCGGGCGCTGGGCTCATGATGAGTTCTCCTTCGATGAGCTGGTAAGGTGCTCCCTCGGGAAGCTCCATGTAGTCTTTGATGGTCTTTTTTGTCAAAAGGCTCATCAGGAGAATACCTCCTCAAGGTCTATCTCAATGCCTAAAAGTTCAGAGCGCACTTTTCCCTTGGCCTTTGCGTGGC